>JBKPPX010000063.1:0-2206 GCA_046733815.1 Thermoproteota archaeon
AAGAATAAGCTGCAGTAGAGTGGCTATAGAATTCCAGAATTCGCAGATTCGATGGAATGTTGATATAATTAACCCACTTTGCAACCCATATGTGATATTCTAATTACAAAAGTGATGAATAATACAATGATTATATCTGCAACCATAGCTAATAACTAACTGTGCTGTTGTTGAATGGTTTTTGTAGAAGATACTGGAAGTGTTTTTAATGTACCATTTGATATGGTATGGAAATTGAGAAGCACATATAAAAGAACGTAACAAAATTCATCCTAATAAAAGAAAACAATAAGCTGATTCCAAATACTTTATCTATTATATGCCTAAAGATAATAATAAAACAGGTATAACAGTAGTCGAGATTTTAAATCCAATATAATTCCTGAAAAAAAATTAAAGCCGATAGTTCTTGAGTTTAGAATGAGTATTTAATGAAGATGTTGCTTATTTAAATAATGATGATGCAACAGCGGCAGAAAAATCATTAGCCATTCTGCTTTCAACGTTAGAAACTTGATGTCTTCTCTAATTGTAAAATTGGATATTTTATTCATCATCAAGTATCTCCTACACTTAATTGCCAGATAAAACCCATCTTTTCTCCTTATCTTATCTATTGATCTAGTTAGAAACTTATTACTTTTATCAGTGTGTCTTAACCACCAACGATTATGTCTTTAGATTACTTCTGTAGAAGACAACCCAAGACCGGGTATATTTACAAAACCTATTTCCTCTAGGTAGTAAGACTTAAATTTTTATCCCACCATTGAAATTATAGTTAATTCATCTTCCTACTTGCCCTTTTGTAGAAAAATATTTTGAAAGTCTCTAGAAATATTGGCTACATCTGCAAGAGTAGATTGATCAGATCTTTCTTCACGAATCCATATAATATTCCCATCAAGATCTATTTCTAGGCCTTTTGATCTCACTAAATACCTCAGTATAGTATTTATCTTAACAAGATCCAAAGATGGACGAAGCAATTTTTGTAGATCTCTAACCTTGGGATATCCTCCTTGTACGTTCTTTATTGTTGTTAGGAAAAAATTTATATCCTCTTCTGTAATCTCATTCGAAGGCTTTTGTTTGTGTTTTTTAATAAATTTATTCTTTTTGTGGGATGTGATGAAGTATTATATGTAAGTTATCATTTTAAAGTTTTGTATAACAGGAAAAGATCGAGCTAACCTCCTTGTAGCACATTTATCATTGATATTCAAGATCTATAGAGTTGGCGTATTTGTAATTGCAGTAACTCTTGTAAAAACAGCCAAATAAATTATCTTCAATCTAACTCCACATAAAGGAGAAATGAGTAGATAAAACATGACAAACTGGCATGAGAGCTCCTTAATGATTGTTAAAAGCGCTGATCCTACTATACACGACGGAGCAAGTCTTAAGAAAATGCTAAATGAAGTAGAGGCACTTTTAGTTAATGGCTATAGGTTGAAATCTATTACAGAATGTAATGGTGAAATATTTGCATTCTTGCTAAATGAGTCTGAATTAAGAGCAACAGGAAGAACTGCAGAAGAATAATACAGCTAGCATCTTAATAGTGAGATAAAATGAGTTGAATATATAAACGCATGAAAGATACCTTCTGCATAATAAAATATATCAAATAGGAAATTTTAGAAACATGAAAAAGGGAGATAATCAAGAATCATGCTCACTCTTGTTAGAAGAGCAAATTGGTGAACTCTCTGGTATGGTTACAGGCAAAAAAGTTTGGCTATAGAAGAAGAATGTACTTCGAAAATAGAAGTATCAATATCAGGTAGTGGAAGGTTTAGAGTAATGAATGTTGCAAAAGTGTAGACTTACTATGGTCTGCACAGAGCTGATGGATCTGGATCTGTCTATGGTAAAGGAAAAGGTGTAATAATGACAAAGAATGGAAATGAGCTTACTACTGTAACAGGACGTTCAATAGGTAAACATACAAGTCAGGAAAAGGAAGATATGCTGGTACTCACTTTTATAGAACAAATTCTCTGAAAGGAACACTAGCCTTTCTTGGCAACCTTGTAGCAGTCATTGAATATGAAGTGCATCATGAATCAAGTAGTTATATTTCATACACAACCAAACGCCTTTGACATTTACATTCATGATCTGATCAAAGACATTTGATGTCTGTTCTATTAATGATGCCGTTGTTTCTGGTATGGCAGCATTATTAATTGCATAATCA
>JBKPPX010000064.1:0-2315 GCA_046733815.1 Thermoproteota archaeon
TTCGAAGTGACATTCCAGTACCTCTTGATAAACCTACAGGTTATGGATTAAAGTATGAAAAGGCTAAAGACTATGTAGAGCAGACACTTAAAAATGCGAGAGAAACTCTTAATGCAATACAAGGGAGAAAAAGCAACGAAATCAAAAATAACATAGGCAATGAGTATGATAAAGATGATACAAATGGTGCAATCTGGGTAGGACCAATACAAGGTGCTGAACATTCAGATTTGGTAAAATACTCCGCTGATGCACTTGACAAAATGGGTTTCAATCTTATGGCCATAGGCAGCCCTGTCGAGTTGATGGAGGCATACGAGTTTTCAACACTTGCACACATGATAGCAATAGTAAAACGTGCTATTCCAGCAAAACCAATACATCTTTTTGGCGCAGGACACCCCATTACAATTCCCTTGGCTGTTGCGTTAGGATGCGATATGTTTGATTCAGCATCCTACATTCTCTATGCTAAAGATAATCGCTATATGCATTCAAATGGCACTACAAGGTTAGAAGACCTTTCATATCTTCCATGTCAGTGTCCAATTTGTACTACTTATTCTATCAAGGAATTGTTTTGTATGGATAGAGACAGCCGTACATTAGAAGTAGCAAAACATAATCTCTACATTTTGAAAGCAGAAGTTGATGCAGTAAAACAAGCTATAATGGATGGCAGATTGTGGGAATATGTAATGCAAAAGGCACATGCACATCCAAAACTTATGGAAGCAATAGAACTTTTCAAAACCTTTGAATATATAGAGGAAGGAACACCGATCTTCAAAGAGAAAGCAGTCTTTTTCTTTGATCCCATAGATCAATACAGACCAGAGGCCAAACGATTCAGAAATATAGTATCCAAATTTGCATCGTTAAAAAATAAAAAAAAGAAATTAGTATTATATCCGGACTCAGATATTCATCCATTTTATTCTACCCGAGTCTTTCTTCAGCTGGCCAAAAAATTCCCAGATTCACAGATTTGTACCTATAGTCCATTTCTTGGAATTATTCCTTCAGAAATAAGTGATATATTTCCAGCTGCACATAATTTGAGTTGTAAAAAATCGGCAAATCATAATAATCCTAAAAATTATCCAAGTTTTATTGAATCTCTTGACCTATTCATTGTAAACAATAACTTTGAAGAAATAATAATAGTAGCAGATACTTTCATGCGACAGATAGTAGATGACCATCATTATGATAACATACCGTTAATAAAAAAACTAAATCCAAAAGTTTTTGATTATTATCATGATATTATCAACAAATTATAAAATGTACTTTTTAGTTTCGTTATAAGTGATCCAAAGAACTATTGATTAACATTACAAAGCATCAAATGTAGAATACACAGCATAAAGATTGAAATATATGAATAAAGATTAAGGAAGAAAATGATAATGGCATATGAAATGAAGAGTTTATTATATAAAATAAATAGATACAACGCATATCTAGTCTGTATAATGCGTAATAATTCTAGTCCGTATTTTCTTATATCTACTCTTATGAGCTATTAATGATTATTCTCATTCTGAGTATTTTACCATATGTATATAGCTCATAATTTTCCATATTTCTCTGTAATTTGCCTCATCTCATTACTATATTCTAGGGCTGAAGATTACCCTTATTCATGCATGTATGGATATGGACTACAGCTTTTCAAGCTCTTTTAAAACTATATGTGTACCTTTTACCGGTTACGAGTATCTTCTTAAGCCCTAGCGTCTAGATTGCATTTATATTTGATAATGATCTGAAAGGATTATAAATTTTATCAGATCTCATATAAAAGGAAACCGATTAACATCAAGAATGTTTATAGTATCACTGTAATTGTTTTTCAAGTCTCGAAGAGCCTTTTGTCAAAAGCATCTTTTAGCTTTTGCTAGTACAACAAGAAGTTTGGCTATCTATCGCATTAAATAAAGTTAATTGTGTGATGCTATAAATTTACTATTTCTTTTTTCATATTCAGTGATTTGAGAGTCGAACTGTAATGTAATTCCTATTTCATCTAGACCTTCAAGCAATTTCTTTTTTCTGGATTCATCTACCTCGAAGTTCATAATTTTCGGACCCACCATTACCTGTTGGTTGGATAAGTCGACCTCAATATCCACATCATCAGCGTTTAGGAACATAAAGTCTACTTCCTTATGGCTAAGCCTAATTGGCAAAATTCCATTTTTGAAGCAATTATTTTAGAAGATATCAGCAAAAGATGGTGCGATTACTGCTCTAAATCCATAATCTAGAATAGCCCATGCTGCGTGCTCTCTTGAGCTTCCGCTACCAAA
>JBKPPX010000065.1:0-6615 GCA_046733815.1 Thermoproteota archaeon
CTCCAGAAGAAATTACCTTTGTTGAAGACGTCTGGATGGGTGCTGGGGCGTTTGGATACTCATTGGAATATTTTGTAAGCGGCCTAGAATTAGGGAATGCTGTTTTTACTGAATTTGAAGGAAATGAGAATAGTTATCATGTGATGTCAAACAAGATTATCGATATGGGAGCAGGACTCGAGCGCCTCTCATGGATTACAATGGGAACACCGACAAGTTATGATTGCTCTTTTGGTCCCGTCGTACAACAATTACTTGGAACCGTCGGTACTTGTGAAGATTCAGCCCTTCTATCCAAATACTTTGAGGCAGCTTCTAATAAAGTTGATGATACGAACAGAGATATTAAAGAATTGAAATCGTTCATTGCTAAGGAATTAAAAATCTCTAAGGAGCAGCTTGTAAAAATGATTACTCCATACGAAGCAATTTACACTATTGCGGATCATACTCGTACATTATTATTTGCAATTTCAGACGGAGCTCTTCCGTCAAACGTGGGCGGAGGATATAATCTTAGAGTGATTCTAAGAAGAGCACTTTCAATAATAGATAGACTCCGTTGGAATATAAAACTTGAAGATGTAGCTGGTATTCATATCGATTACCTTAAACAGATGTATCCTGAACTTGAAGATTATAGAGAAGACGTTCAAACAATTCTTCAGATTGAATCTAGCAGATATATAGGCTCTAGAGAAAGAATGGACTCAATCGCTGCTTCTATAAAGAAAAATAAAAATAAAATAAGAGTTGAGGATCTGATTAGAATGTATGAATCCGATGGTATCACTCCAGACTTTTTAATGGAAGCAGGAGCAATAGAAAACATTCCTTCTACTTTTTATACCAAACTTGCCGAACTTCACACAAGCCAAGCATCAACACAGGCACAACAATTGATATATGGCCTAGAAAATCTTCCGCCAACGAGACTATTATATTATGAAGATGAAACTATCCGTAAGTTCACCGCCAAGGTACTCAAGATAATAGATAATAAATATATTATTTTAGATCAAACTGCCTTTTATCCTCGTGGCGGCGGCCAAGAACCAGACCATGGGGAGATTAATGACACAAAAGTTATAGAAGTAATAAAACAGTCGGATATTATCATTCATAAGTTAAAAGATGCAAAGGAAAGAGATTTTGTTGAAGGCAAAACTGTAAACGCTACTATAAATGGTCGAAGAAGGGATCTAATTACCAAACATCACACCGCTACACATATACTAAATACATCATCCAGAATTAACCTCGGCGCATGGGTTTGGCAAAATTCTGCCTTTAAGGAAGAAGAATACGCCAGACTTGATATCACTCATCATTCCGCTCTTAATAAAGAAGAAGTTGAAAGAATTGAACAAACTGCAAATAATGTGATCAGACAAAATTTGCCTGTTAGGATCAAGATATATGACCGCGGTGATGCTGAACAACAATACTCATTTAGAATCTATCAAGGTGGCGTAGTTCCAACTAACAATATCAGAATTGTAAATATAGAGGGCTGGGACATAGAAGCATGTGGAGGAACTCACATTAGTCAAACTGGTGAGATCGGGCTTATCAAGATTATCAAAGCAGAAAGAATTCAAGATGGTGTAGTAAGATTAGAATTCACTGCTGGAGAAGCTGCATTGAACTATATACAAAAACAGGAAAATCAGCTCACTATTATTGCACAATCGTTGGGTTCAAGCCGAGAGAAGGTTGTTGAGACATTCCAAAAAGGCCTTGAGGAGTCAGAAGAGGCAAACAAAAAGATAAAGATAATGATACGAAAAATTGCACCTTTAATAGCAAAGTCAATTTCTGCAGAGGCAAGACAACTAGTGCCACAAGGAATTAAACTCTACAACATTTATGATGATGAATTGGATGACGAGTATTATATTGCTATAGGTGAAAGAGCTATTGAAATTGATCCGTTGCTTGTTTATATTGCTCTAGTCTCTAAAGGTCAAGGAATTCGCGTGATTGTCTTTGTTGGTGAAATAGCAAGAGCTAGAAAAATCAAAGCTGGCATTATCGCAAAACAACTTTCCAGTCATCTTGGAGGATCAGGAGGAGGAAACGAGAGATTCGGCCAAGGCGGAGGTAAATTGAAAGCTAAAATAGAAGAAGCATTACTTTCAGCAGAAGAATTAGTTATGAAAATTGTCTCAGGGTAACACTATAAGATGACCATCAGCAATAATGCGAAAAACAACAACAATAACAACGACAACAAGATAGATTGGAGTTTGATAGAAGAAAAATGGCGTCGTAAATGGGATGAGCAAAAGATCTTCCATATTGATCCTGATTTTTCGAAGAAAAAATATTTTATAACTGTTGCCTATCCTTATCCAAATTCTCCACAACATATAGGGCATGGAAGAACCTACACTCTTGCAGATGTTCACGCTCGTTATATGAGGATGAAAGGATACAATGTATTATTTCCGATGGGTTTTCATTACACCGGTACACCTATTCTAGCTATGTCGCGAAGAATTGCGGCTGGTGATAAAGAGCTCGTAGAAACATTTCAAAATATTTATCATGTGGCAAAAGATTCAATAAAAAGCTTTGTTGAACCGATAAAAATCGCGAGTTATTTTCATAATGAGATTAAACTTGGTATGAAAGAAATGGGTTATTCTATAGATTGGAGACGCGAGTTTACTACAATAGATAAATTATATTCAAAGTTCATTTCATGGCAATTCAATACTCTTCGAAACAAAGGATTGATTGTCCAAGGTTCTCATCCAGTCGGCTGGTGTCCAAAAGATCAAAATCCAGTTAGCCAACATGATACGATAGGTGACGTAGAACCGGATTTTAATGAATATACACTAATTAAATTTAAGCTAGACGACGGATATATAGTTCCAACTGCAACTCTTAGACCTGAAACTATTTATGGTGTCACTAACTTATGGGTTAACTCCAAAGTAGAATATGTAAGAATACATATTGACAACGAGAGATGGATAGTTAGCAAGGAAGCTGCCAGAAAACTGGAATTTTTAAACCGTAAAGTCGCAATAGAATCATCCATATATGGTAGAGAAATAGTTGGCAAATATGTAGAGGATCCAGTTAGAAAGGTTTCTATCCCATTATATCCTGCATCATTTGTTGAACCTAATAATGGTACTGGTATTGTAATGTCTGTACCGGCACATGCGCCTTATGATTTCCAAGCTATTGAAGATCTAAAACAGAACATTTCACTTCATAATGAATTTGCAGATTTAAAGGTCGATGTAATACCTATAACAATAATTCGATCAGAGGATTACACTCCCGATGCAAATAATAACTCTCCAATATCACCTGCAGCGAAGATAATAATGAAATACAAGATAAAGGATCAAGATGATCCGCAACTGGAAAAGGCTACTAATGAGCTATATTCTCAAGAATATTATAAAGGAAAAATGCTACAGAATACTCAGAAGTATGTAGGCATGCCTGTATCTTTGGCAAAGGACAAGATAAAAAAGGAGATTATTTTAAGCGGCGCAGCTGAAGTAATGTTTGAACTAATAAACAAGCCTGTTAAATGTAGATGTGGTACTGAATGTGTAGTTAAGTTATTGAACGATCAATGGTTTTTAAATTATGGTGAAGAGAAATGGAAAAACTTAGCACATGAATGCCTTCACAAAATGGATATAGTTCCAGAAGAAATCAGACAAGAATTTAATTATGTAATAGACTGGTTAAGAGAAAGAGCATGTGCAAGAAAATCTGGTTTAGGTACTAAATTGCCGATGGATCAGGATTGGATAATTGAAAGCCTCTCAGATTCTGTTATCTATATGTCTTACTATATACTTGCAAAGTATGTCAATAATAATAGCATTTGCGATGGAGATACTAAATTAATGACTAATACTGCTAATGACGTTGATGCTGTTGCTATTGTTGATAATCTAAATGATTCATTTTTTGATTACATATTCTTAGGAAATGGAGATGCTACGCATGTCGCTGCGGAGTGCAAAATCTCTTTATCGCTATTGGAGGGGATAAGAAATGAATTTTCCTATTTTTACCCTCTAGATGCAAGACATTCTGGAAGAGATCTGATTCAAAATCATCTGTCATTTTTCATTTTTAACCATGCGGCAATTTTCAGAAGGGAGCAATGGCCTAAAAAAATTGTCGTCAATGGTTCTGTCCTGATGGAAGGAAAGAAAATGTCAAAATCACTAGCTAACATTATTCCCCTGCGTACTGCTATTGAAGAATATAGTGCCGATGCTGTTCGTTTAGCGATGTTGGGCTCAGCAGAGCTATTACAGGATGCAGATTTTTCGTTTGATGCAATTAAAGGGATTAGGTCAAAATTAGATGATATTTATAACACGGCAATAAACTATTCAATGGCTAATTTAAAATCTGGATCGTCATCATCATTTTCATCAATAACAGCATCAGAAATGAAACAGGAAATAGAAGATCGATGGCTTGTAAGCAGATTACAAAATTATATTACGGATATTACGACATCAATGGATAAATTAAGAGTACGAAAAGCGTTGCATGATATATTGTATATGTTTGATCAAGATTTACAATGGTACAGAAAAAGAATAAACGCCAAAAACCGAGAAGATTCAACAATTGCACTTACTTTATCTATATTTCTAGAAAGCCGTATCAGAATGCTTGCTCCATTCGCTCCTTTTATAAGTGAAGAGATCTGGCAGATAATAGGAGATGAGTCTCATTCAATTATTTTTGCAGGCTGGCCTAAGGTAGATGAAGATAAAAGAGACCTAGTAGCAGAAGAATCAGAACAATTAATTATTAACATTATATCTGATCTTCAGAATATTCTTAAAGTCACAAAGATCTCCCCGGCCAAAATTATTATCTATACTTCAGCTGAATGGAAACAAAAAATTTATCAAAAGATTCTTTCCTTTATATTGTTAAAAAACAAAAGTAATTTCGGAGATATCATGAAACAACTGGTAAATGATCCGGAAACAGCAAAAGCCAAGAATGATCCTAAGCTAATACGAAATATAGTAGAAGACATTTTATCTGATCCAATTGAAGCAAGGAATAGACGATTAAAATTGACAGTTTTTGATGAAACATTCCCCCTCAAAGATGCTAAAATGCTCTTATCTATAGAAAGCGGGAATGTACAGGCGGAGATTATTCTTCATTCAGAAGATGACACACAAAAATATGATCCTAAAGAAAAATCAAAATATTCTAGACCGTTCAAACCTGCAATATATATTGAATAGTCTGATTGTTTTGTCAAAATTGCTGCTAGAATAGCGCCTGTTTATTGCAGACGATGCTTTTTATTAGTAGAACAATTTGAACTATGGATAAAAGTATTTCATATTAGTTATTTTATATGCGTCAGATTTTAAGTTATTCTTTGAATATTCTTTGTGCATTACTGCATACTATGATATAGTTTTCTGTCAGCATTTTGAAAATCATAATTCTTGATGTATATCTATGATTTTAATTATTAGTATAGTATACAAATTTTCAGAACAATGTGCATATTGCCTTCATTGTTCTATTAAGAGAAGAGCCACTATTGCGAAAAAGTTCTCTATGTATATGCAATATGATAATCATAGAACTCAAAGATTTTATGATTTAATTGATAATAGGAGAACAAAGAGAAGTGTAAATCAAACATACAACAAATTGCTCTAATCCGTCGATTAGTTATTGTAATGAAGAGTTATTCTCTTAGTTTGAGAGATGTTCCTAATATACCTATAATTTCTATAATTAGTTCATAATTGGTATATTTTTGTTAATCCTGTTCCTTGCAGCACAAAATCATTGATTAGCATGCTATAAGGACTTGTAGTGTAATCATTGTTTATTGCCTGATCTTTTCATATCACGGATTGTCCTTTTCATATCATGAATATCCTTTAATATTTCATCCATTTCATCCCTGGTGGGCAGATTTAAAACTTTCAAATTCTTTTCTGCAAACTTCTGCATCTGTTTAAAGAGATCAAGTAGGTCACTTGATACCTTTCCATAAGCGACTGAAAATTCTTTAGAATTAAATAAACCCGTAAAAGCATCTTCAAACGCATTTATTGTAATTTTTCTGTACTCGTCAAAATCTTCTTTTGACCTGAGTTGCTTGGGTGCTCTCTCAGAGACCTCTTTCGTTGCTTGTACATATGCCATATTCATTTGCTTCCAGTAATCAGATAGATTAGTTTGTGCGTTGAGTAAGGTCTGACCTAGACCTAAGAGATCCTGAGAATAAGATCTAAACTCTTGTGTAAAAGCAGGGAATAGACCAATAGTAGGCATCTTAACTAATTCAGACCAACTATTGAATATCTTTGTCATCTGTTCTTGTTGTTCGTGTATACTAATATTGGACGTACTATTTCCTATTTTATCTTTATTATTATCATCATCTGTCATAATTATATATAGTTGTTTTATGTATTAAATAAGTTGATAATTTTAGCAAAATAAGCATTAGTGTGTATTGTGGATTACTCGGCTGATCATTTTTGATTTGCCATGACTTTCAGGATAGCCATGCTTGTAGATGATGCTATTTTAACAAGTATAGACGGGTTAATTGAATATGTATATACC
>JBKPPX010000066.1:0-2595 GCA_046733815.1 Thermoproteota archaeon
AACCATTACAGATGGAAACATCAGAGCTTAGAGAAACTGGAGATATATTGTCAGACCTTAACTTAACTTGACACCTTAGAAGAGAGAACATATAGATGAGTACTATTGAATATAGGATATAATATAGGGTCAGAAACTATGTTATCTTAGTATATGGGACAATCAATTTTCGATAGTATAATCTGCAAGTATAAAACAATTTAGATATATATTTATTAATTAAGATAGCGGGATTGCAACATTGACATCAAGTAATCATTCTGATAATATATCTAGCTGGCAATTGTGAAGAAACAATTCAATTTGGAACCTCATATTCACCACGTTACAATCTTCTAGACTAACTCTTAGTTTATGAATTAGTTTTTATTTTACAAAGCTATATAATATCTACTTTTTTTCTATAAACAAAATGTCAAAAGAAGTTTTAGTATTAACGATTATTGTGACAGCAGTAGTTGCTGCATTACTATCAACAACTGCAACATCAAGATTTGGAGGAATATTATCTATACTATCACCTATAGCAAATGTATGGGCGCTTAATGTAACAGGTACAGAAGGACCCGATACACTAACTGGTACGGCGGACAAAGATACGATAAGGGGTTATGCAGGAGATGATATGATATCTGGTCTTGAGGGCAATGATGGACTCAGAGGTGGTGAAGGAGATGATACTATACATGGTGACGATGGCAGAGACCGAATTCGAGGTGATAAAGGAAATGATGTGATATTTGGCGATGATGGTATTGATATATTAATTGCAGGCCCTGGCGATGATAAATTGACAGGAGGACCTGGCAAAGATACTTTTAACTGTGGAGAAGGAATTGATACAGTTACAGATTTTGATCGAGTTATAAATGACACTGTACTGGCTAACTGCGAAAATACAAGTTCTTCTTCATCATCCTCTTCTTCTTCTCCTCCTCCCACAACAGATGATACTGCCACAACAGATGAAACTGATATAAATACTCCGAGACCTTCAGAAGAGGATTTTGTGACAAATGATTTGTCTTAGATGAAGATCTGAAGGGCATTTGACAATGAACTGACTACAAGAATATCCTGTGATGCAGAAAGAAAGGAAAGCCAACCATCAGTTTAACAATCTCTTATCTTTTGATAATAGTAATAATATTCTAGTTACTAAAGTTATAGATATAATACTCCCAAAGAGCTTGAAATCCAGGGAAAAACACCTAAATCTTGTTGCAATTGATGATAATAATAAATATTCAGGAACAGTTCCACTATCGCTTTTTGATGCAGCAATTCTGCACATACATACATATATCTTTCAACTTGACTTGCAACATCAACAGTAAGAACATAACTTGGTAACGTCTTACCATTTACAATCCTCTATACTGTATCTTTTTCTTTAAACTTGCAGAGAATATTTCTATTATGTGGTTCTGCTTCACTATAGTCTCTAAACACATTAATACAATTTAAATGAACTAAGTGTATTTATGGGAAAATGAACAACATGCGACAGAATCAGTAGATATAATTCTTATATTTAATATTATACTTATTATTATTAATGATGGCAAGAAATCACTCATGCAAAGTATCGATTGCTATCGCTGTACTATTTGGAGCTAGCGTATTAATAGTGGGGAATGTAACTCCTTTTGCTTTTGCATCACCTTCCAGTACTGGAGACCAAGGAGCGGCTAAAATGCACTTAGGAGAAGCTATAAAAGCCTTAGAGGCTGGCGATACAGCAGGTGCAAAGCTGCACATGGGAGAAGCAGATAAAGTTCTACAGGAAGGAAATGCTAAAATGCACTTAGGTGAAGCTATAAAAGCCTTAGAGGCTGGCGATACAGCAGGTGCGAAGACGCATGCACAAGTAGCTCAAGACAGTTTATAGTAACACACCATAGTTATAAGAAAAAACAATGACCTAAAAAATTATTCTCTTAATTTTTTGCAACAAGCTATCAAGCTATAATACACATCATAATGCGGTAAGGTCAAAAAGAGATAAGAGATGTAGGAATGAACCCATCATTATCATTTTGTTGGTTATCATTCTTAGCATTTTCCAGACTTGTCTCCAAATTTATCATTTAGAATCAAGGCTCCACTGACATCCCAGCAACTAAAAATAATTAGTATGATCTAAGAGAAAAGAAGAGAAGAGCAACAATCTTTATAACTGTACTTTGGACAATAATAACGAGGATACCGATAATTGGTTAATTTTAACCTTTTTTTGGTAATATTGCTTCTTACAATAATACTACTTTCAAGTTCCGGTTCGATTAAATATCTTAATTATGCCAACGCTCAGGAGTCTAATGATATACAAGGAGAACAACCAATAATTAATGATCCTGATCTAAAGACAGAGGTAGTTGTCAATGGGCTTGAATTACCAACTGGAATGGCATTCCTAGGCCCTGATGATATTTTAGTCACAGAGAAAGACAAAGGAACAGTACGGAGGATTACAGACGGTAAGATCTTCCCAGAACCTCTTCTAGATGTCAATGTTGCAAATAAGAGCGAAAGAGGAATGTTAGGAATTGCTATATCAAAACATGAAGATGGCCCCACATACGTTTTCTTGTA
>JBKPPX010000067.1:0-1881 GCA_046733815.1 Thermoproteota archaeon
GTTCCATGCTCAGTAAATTAGGTATGGGTATTACGTAGCTCTATCTCGGAATGCTCTGCTACCGTAAACAAGTTCGCTATTATTTGCTGTTAGAAACAAATATTCACCATGCAGCTTATTACAAACTTGCTAGTTATTTCAAGAATGGCTGAACTTACCTTAGTTGACTATTTTATCATGGGAGAAGCAGTTGGAATAGTTGCCGCGTTCTTTGTAGGATTTTATTATTCAAGAAAGGGAATGCAAAAACTTTCACTTGACCTTGAAACAAAAGTTCTAAACGATTTGGATGAAAAATTGCATGGCATAGCAGAGTTGGCTATTGCTCGGCCGGAGATAGCAGAGATACTTGATAGAGAATCAGCAGATATGTCGCCTAAAGAATCTGCAGCAATGTATGTTCTATACGTATATGCTCACGGATTTCATATGCGTCAGAGAGGGGTGTTAAGGGATAATGAGTGGGCTGGATGGATTGGGTCTATAAGAACGGCTTTTAGAAAAGGAACAATAGGCGAGTACTGGAAAACAGTAGAGCCAGAGAATTGGTTCGACCCTGAATTTCGAGACTTTATTAATAATGAAATACTCAGTCGAGAGAAATTGGCTAGCTAGAACAGAGAGATATAGAGCGGGTCCGTCGGGCCGGGAAGTGTATCACTTCAAAAAGTAGATCTTCTGTAGTAGAAAGAATGCAAGTTTAAAGTTTTCTATCTAAACACTACCTTTAGATATCGAGAGGGGTAAAGAGAAGATTTCGTTTTTGATCGCATATCATCATCGTGTGCATAATAGTATGTACTAAGGGTCAAATCTTATAATAATAATTGTAACATGTAACATCATGCCACAAAGGCTACATAATGCTAATTGTATTATGTAACATCAAAAGAAGAGATAGAGAGCCTTTATGAAGACAATAAAGTTAGGAAAAAATGGGCCACAAGTTTCTCAGATTGGACTGGGATGCATGGGAATGTCAGATTTTTATGGCAGCAAAGAGACAAGAAATGACAAAGAAAGTCTTGCAACTATCAATGCAGCCGTGGAAGCAGGAATCAATTTCTTTGACACAGGAGACTATTATGGAATGGGTCACAATGAGCTCCTGTTGAGAGAAGCCATGAGAGGAAGGCGAGACAAGTTTTTCATATCTGTCAAGTTCGGCGCCCTCCGTGGCACAAAGGGAGAATTTAGTGGCATTGATACGCGTTCTGTTGCCGTAAAGAACTTCATCTCTTACTCCTTGCAGAGACTCGGGACAGACTATATTGATCTTTACCAACCAGGCCGTATCGATCCGCAAGTTCCCATTGAAGAAACAGTTGGTGCTATCGCGGATTTAATCAAAGAAGGTAAAGTGCGCTATCTGGGACTCTCCGAGGCAACTGCTGAGCAGATAAGAAAAGCCCATAAGGTGCATCCAGTATCAGCTGTTCAGATTGAATATTCGCTTGGCAGCCGGGTCGCAGAATCCAAAATTCTGCCAACCACTCGTGAGCTAGGGATTGGCTTAGTAGCTTATGGCGCTCTGTCCCGCGGTTTGCTCGCTGGTCAATCGACTCCCCTTCAACCAGGTGATTTCAGAAATTATCTTCCCCGGTTTTCACCAGGAAATAGGGAACGGAATGACGAGCTAGTCAATGAATTGAAAAAGTTGGCAGACAGCAAAGGTGTTACGGCGGCTCAGCTGGCTCTGGCTTGGGTCTTGCACCAGAGCGAAGAAGACATCTTAACTCTGATAGGGACTTCAAAAAGAGCAAGACTTCTTGACAACCTAAAATGTGAGAACATTCAGCTGAATGCTGAGGATTTGGCTTTTCTCGATAGGACTTTTCATGATGGTGCTTTGGCAGGTGATCGTTATCCTGAATTTATCAC
>JBKPPX010000068.1:0-4687 GCA_046733815.1 Thermoproteota archaeon
ACTAAATGCAAAATTAATTGAATTATAGTAGAATTAAATGATGCTACAACTAATATATGTATAGAAAGTGTTGTTGTCATCATATACTAACAAATGACAATTATAGTCCAAGTAGTTGTTCATATTTGACAAGTAATGCAGAAAAATATAGCAGATAATTAGCATTCTTTGTAGGAGTATATAGGTAAGAACTTTTTTTCATTCTATATAGATGCTATAACACGTTCGGTATGCACACACATATGACCGCACCATATACACATTTTTAACAAATATACTATAGTAGGCATAAAATAAGAAGATGAAGGCTATAACACAACATCATCTTACTAACTGCCAGCAGCAGTACAGCCCCATCTGCATGTCAGACCCATAAAAGGAAGGAGACTAATAAGTCCTATTCCTACAAGCATTCCGATGATGCAGATGTTGAATTTTGTTATCTTGAACATATCATCTTTATTTTCGTTTGTCAAGTATTACTATTATTCTCAGCAGTATTTTTTATAAATCAAAACTTACTTTAAACATTAGCTATATTGTTAAGTATTAATAATGTTGAGTATTAATAATGTTAAGCCATTTTATCAGAGAATAAGAAGTAATATCAGTATCTTTTGCAGTACTAATGCAAACATTAAAAGCTGATCCAGAAATGAATAATATAATTCATAATGTATGCCTGTCCTGGTGCATTGGCTTGCGGTGCTGCCAACGTGGTATTAATAATAATGCTTGATAACGCTACAACTATCATTGCTGAAACGACGCCATACGTTAAGTATTTTGTATTCATATCATTTGTTTACTGAGACTATGATATATACAAGAAGTCGTTTCTAAAAAGAGGAAGTTTGCAATGAATCCAGATTTTTTTCTATTGTAATATTACAGCCATAAACAATGCTAAAGTCAAGAAGAGCTCTCCCTTACTACTAACAGCTTTGGCATTTTCTTAACTATATCTCTCTAGCGTGTTTCTAAACAGAAAGCTATATTTTCTATCATAAGCAATAGGCAAAACCATTCTTTCATAATTGTATTTCCCTGAGTCTTGTTTATGTCGAAATTCTGTCTTATATTGCACCAACTAATCAGCAGAAATCTTGTTCTTTTCTGCTTTAAATTCAACCTCATATCTTCTATTACCCAAATACTTTCACTAATATTACCTTCACTAATATCCTTTAATTTCTGCGAGCATCAAACTCACCATAAAATATCTGCTCTTAGATCTTTGTCTTGTATGAATAGTCTTTGGCAGATTCCTAACGTTTTCTTATTTGGGTTCTGTTAACTTATCATTTTATAATTAGGTATAAACTACTGTTTGATGCTGTTATCTTTATGGCTCATTTCCTATTCTT
The DNA here is from genome assembly GCA_046733815.1 of Thermoproteota archaeon. Taxonomy (GTDB): domain Archaea; phylum Thermoproteota; class Nitrososphaeria; order Nitrososphaerales; family Nitrososphaeraceae; genus JAJNBK01. The sequence goes on from JBKPPX010000068.1 coordinate 1,368, forward strand.
CTTATTAAAAATTTCCTTAATTATTACTCACTATATATGCTCATATAACAATGAACACTAGTCTTACAACAGTAATAATAATAAAATAACAATAATTATTGCAGCAACACTAACCCTAAGTGTCCCATAAGCAAATGCAGCATTTATTACTCCTGGAAAAACCCACTCAGGACAGACTGATGAGATAGTATGAATCTAACTACTGTGCATTGGTAACAGTTGGAAACAGATGATAACAGACATAATGAAGTGGTAGCAATGATTAAGATTTGGTAACAAGTGGTAACAACAGCTTTAAGCTCCTCTAAACATAATTAGACATACAAGGCAATGAATATGCCTTCGATAATAACAAGAGAAGAAAGAGAAACACTTGTTTTAGATCTTTAATCAAGGTAAAAACATTCGGGAGATAGCAAAAGAGAATATATTCTGAGTTACAAATTTGAATGAAATTGAAAGGAGAGGAAAAAAATAGATTAATTGCTACTGATTCTTAGCATATTCTTTTGCACCTGTAAAGTCAATAGTTACACAAGGCTCATTTCCAACTACCCATGCATTATGTCCTGGTGGAATTATTACAGCATCACCAGGTCCAGATTCAGCTTCCGTTCCATCATCCATCATTACCTTCATTCTTCCAGAGACCACATACATAGTATGAGGAGCCTGACAGCTATTCGTTTTGACTATTGGCTTGACACATTTTTCCCAACTCCATCCTGGTTCAAAGATTGCTCTACCAACAGTGACATCACCGCTAAAGTTCGCAAGCTCAATCCTTCCTTTTTCAAAAGTACGAGTTTGATCTGGTGAGGAGTTTAAACTTTTTCTCTGCATTTTTGCACTATCTGTTGTTGCCATTCACTTAAGATAATAATAATATTAGTTTGATTATAAGCATTGATAATCCTACTTACATTAATTGACTTATGATATTATAGTCGTAAATGAGAGAAGAATATCAACTTCTAACGAAACCTTTAGGACCTTCACAAAGAATTATTTATGTTGCATGGGCCGAAGTCTTTAACAGTTTTAAATTCAAGTTAAGATTCAGATTAGTCTTTTGTATATCTGATATCTTCTGGCGTGATATCCGGGTTTTTCTTTAATTTGATCACAATAGTGTTACTTATTCTATTAAATATTCTCTGTCTTTTGTTATTAGTAAATATCCATCCTAAGATTACATCTATTGGGAGCAAGAAAGCCTTACCAAAACTTTGTATTGCAGCACTTGTGATGCCGATTCTATTAGCAGATACATCTATAGTCTTTATCTTCAAAAGTCTCTTGCCTATTGATTGGCCGCTAGTAAATTCAAAATATGTCCAATAGCCAAAGAAAGCAAGGCTTGATATGATGTAGTGTAAAGGTTGGACATTTTTGTATGCTCTTACTGCTGTCATGTCATCACCATAATAGAAGAACCAAATTGGTATTGATATTGCAGCAAACAATACTGCTAAAGCTATGGAAACCAAGATAAAATCAACGATCCAAGCCAAAAATCTATCTTTCCAATTAGCAATTATTATTGTTTCTCTGGATTCCTTCATGCTTTTTCTCCTTTTCCTGCTCTTCTTTCATTATATGATGATACCATATGATCCTCTATAACAATGATATCATGTCATACTAAAAAATATAATGTGAGTGACATTCCCTACTGGATGGTATATGTGAGTCAAATTTGTCATTGCGTCCACCTAGTGTATAGCTGTTGCTGCTGATGAAGTTTTATTTGAATATTACGAAAATGGGTTACAGAAATAAGAGTAAGAATCCAGATTAGACTATTGAGAATGTTTACCACCTGAAAATTTACCGTAAAAAAATCAAGAATCAAAAAGGAGATAGCCTTTTAATGCTTGCTCATACCAACTATTAACCATCTGTTGAAACGCTATGCTTTCCGTATTTGTCTACCAATTAATACATAGAAGTTTTTCTGCAACAAAGATGTGATTTAGTAAACCTTAACATTATTAGACGCTTCTCCCCACGATATATAGTGCAGAATAATAGTAACGAAGAGATCTCATCTTCTTCTTTCATATTGGCAATAAAACAAGCATTTCTGATTGCTCACATAAACGGATTGCTTTGGCTGCGCAGATACCCTGCCTCCATAATCTTTACAGCAATGATTCCCTTCTCCTTTTTGTTTATAGTATTTGTCATAGGCGGAGGACAGTATGCTTATTTAGCATTTGCAGGCAGCCTCGTATCAGCAGCGGCTGGCTATGGTTTGGCTACTGGTAACAATATCATAAACTGGAAAGTAGAATACAGGATCCAGGATATCTTTGTGTCTTCACCAGTTTCCTCTTTTACATATATGGCGGGCATTGCGCTAGCAGAATTACTATTTGGCTTGCCAGCCTTTGCAGTACTCGTTACGCTAGTAGTTATATTCAGCAGTGATTTTTTGTTTAGCACTGTGATGACCATAGTCACACTTGTCCTTGTATGGGCTTCGACATCTAGCATTGGATACTTTATATCGACTCGCTCGACACACCCACGATTTGTAGAATCTTTTATAGCCTTTCTCAGAATTGCAGTTGTCGTCCTTCCTCCTGTGTTTTACCCACTAAAGATAATACCTACAGAAGAACTGCGTTATCTGGCTTATGCAATCCCAACCACTCATGCATCGCTGATACTGCAATATGCAATGGGTGTTCCTCAAGCACTAGAAGATGGCTGGTCTCCCGAGCTTGGTCTTGCAATCATTGTCGCATACATAGTAGGGTTTGCTTTATTGGCAAAGACAAAGGCAGTATGGAGAGAAAAATAAAAGATGTTTTAACTGACGGTAAAGTAATCTTGGAATTTGCTTTTCTCAGTAATTGAATCGTTAAGAGGCAATCTAGAATTATGTAATTTTATATTGAATGATATTCCAAATAATGATACTTCTTTTGCATCCAACTATCCACTGTTGATGTTTTCAGGATAGCATAAACAACCACCACTTTATCTATGTTAGTGATGATCCTCATACTGTCTTGATATTAGAAGAGACTGAAAAGCTTTACAATAAGTTAACAACAGAAAAGACAAATGGGATTATAGATGCAGCTATTAGGACATCATTATTACCGTTACCAGCAACTAATAACAGTAAAACTAACCACCAGAACGAAATGTACTAAACAGAAGGATCTAGATATAACTGTAATAACAAAAAAAAATAATAACAATTACTAAAGGCAGTGAAGTAAATGACATACGGATTTCATTAGTAATCGTAGCCTATTTTAGTGGATAAGTGAGGAGTAAAAGTGTCCATATATTTTCCTATGCAA
>JBKPPX010000069.1:0-2550 GCA_046733815.1 Thermoproteota archaeon
GCATATGGGTGGCATCTCTTGCTTATGTAAATTCTTACGAACCATACTAACTATCCTTTCTATGCTATTTGAATCAAAATTATTTTTTTTAACAGAACTAGTTTCCAAGGGCTCGAAGGACTGCAGAATATCATCTATTTCCTCATAGGATATTCCAATTTCGCCTTCTGCTGTTTGGCCCCTCCAAATCCGAGGACTACTTTTCTTTTTTAATATTTGAGAAGAGAGTTGCAAAAACTTGGCTAACTCTCTGACTTCTGTTTTGTAAAGATCCGCAATAGGCTGAATGTCTACAGCACCGTCTCCATATTTGGTATAGTATCCTAGTTTTAATTCACTCTTGTCAGCAGTCCCTAAAACTAGAAAATTCCTTATTCCTGCATAATAATATAATATACTCATTCTTAACCTGGATGCAAGATTTCCTTGTGCTACTTTGTTCTTTGGAAGGCACTTCAATAACTGGTCTTTTGTACTACCTATTTCTATGATCCTATGTTTTATCTTGAGATTCTTTGCAAGTTCTGTAGCATCATCAATGTCGTTTTTTGGAGTGATTTTTGAGTCCGGCAATATTAATCCAAACACTCTTAGATGACCTAGCGCTCTTACAGCTAATATTGCGGATACAGAAGAATCCAGACCGCCGCTGAGCCCTATTACAACACCACCTGAGTTGCGTTCATTTACTTCCTCACGGATAAATTCAATAATAGTATCTGATACTTTTGGCAATTCCATAATCTCTTGCAATATTTGTGGATAATATATTAGCTATCATCTAGAGGATTAACTTTAGATTGAAATGATCCCAATATTGACATCAATCTTACTCATTATATATTTGCTGTATACCAAATTCTTTTTAAAGAGGAGGTGGTTTAAATGTGTATTTTCTAACTAGTTGCTGAGCCGCTGTTGTTCTCTAACTAATTATCTTATTTAAGGTTCTTTGTTATTCCGGTAAACCCATATCTAACACTTATTTACAATATTAATATAATTAGACTTCTGTTAATTTCCTTTCATCAAAAGATTTAGAATGTTCCCAACAATATCTAAAATAATCTAAACACCATTCATGGAATAGACCATTATCTGTACTTGTGTCTTTGCTAAAAAAAATAGAATTCATATCTATCTGTCCTTTTGAGTTCTTGAACATAACAGTGCTCTGTTTTTCATTCAAGACAACTGCTACTTGTATTACATCGATCATCTTTCTTTCAACTAATCCAGCTTTCAACAGCTCATAGAACCCACTAGATTTTAACAGATCAGTCCTCTTCTTTGGAACTATTGCGTTCTGTGGGAGTATATATTTAAATTTGAGACTTCTTTCTTTTACTTTTGATACTGCAGTTTCGATTAATTCTAAGGGTATCTGTGGCAACAATCCATAAATATATTCATTAGATTCGTTGTATAACTTCTTCCAAAGCTCAATGACAGCAACTACTCCGGATATATAATCACAATTGTTCAAAGCACCTATCCTTTGGATGAATTTTATTGATAGATCTCCTAATGTATGATCAGAAAAGTAATCTTTATTTCGAGAAAGAAAATGAAAAGTGGAAATTTGCTTAATGATAGTCCTTCCAAACGTAGTGAGGGAAAAAATACCTTCTGCACCTTTATGAACCAAACCTGCATCGACTAGTCTATTTATGTTTCTATGGATCTCCTGGATGGTTACGTTTAGATCCTTTGCTAAGTTAGAAATTTTATTATTCCGCAGACTCAACTTAAACAATATAGATAATCTTTGAGAACTAGCTAGCTCAATGAAGGTTTGCTCTGTTTGAGTAAATGACGATCTACGATTTTTTTTGTTCTCATTGAGATTTTCCAAGTTCATATCTTACCTGTATTACAAAGAATGCTGATTACCTTTATCTAATCTTTTGTAATTTAATGTTCTAACATTAATAAAGTTGATATTAAGGAACTATATTAGTAATTGGAAGATAAAAACGCATCTTATAGCGATGTAGGAATTGATTTAAAAAAGATTCGTGATTCTCAAAAATCTATTGGCGAGTTAATTTCCTCAACTCATTCATTTCTCAGACAAGGTAAGGTGATTTCTGGCTTTGGACATTACGCGGGATTAATTGAAATAGATTCAAACATCCTTGCTCTTCATTCTGATGGCGTTGGAACTAAAGTAATTATTGCTCAAATGATGGATTCTTTTGGTACTGTTGGCATAGATTGTGTTGCTATGAATGCCAATGACATCATATGTGTTGGCGCACAACCTCTCGCATTTATTGATTATATTGCATTGAAGTCTTCAAATGAAAGTCTCATTGAGGAGATAATTAGAGGCCTTATCGAAGGCGCAAAACAATCTGAAACAGCAATAGTGGGTGGTGAAACAGCAATATTGCCTGATTTAATATCAGGAACTGGAAAAAATGCTTTTGACCTTGCAGGAATGATACTAGGGATCACATCTAAATCTCGACTGATTTTGGGAGATAAAATCAAAGTAGGTGATGTAATTTTAGGAATAGAAAGTACTGGTTTGCATTCAAATGGTTA
>JBKPPX010000070.1:0-4471 GCA_046733815.1 Thermoproteota archaeon
ACTAAGAGAGCTGATTTATTTCCTTTAGGTTGGCCAAGGGGAATATTATTATACGGACCCCCTGGATGCGGCAAGACATTATTAGCAGCGGCTGCCGCCGCCGAAATAGATGGATACTTTATCAACGTTGATGCAGCCTCTATGATGAGTAAATGGCTGGGCGAAGCAGAAAAAAATGTATCAAAATTATTCTCAATGGCTCGAAAACTAAATGAGAATGAAAATATTCCCGTTCTTCTCTTTATTGATGAAATCGATTCACTATTGGGAACAAGAAATAGTGAAGTTGGAGGTGAAGTTAGGGTAAAAAACCAGTTCCTGACTGAGATGGATGGAATCAATGGAAAGTCGAAAGAAACACAACTTTATGTTATAGGAGCAACTAATAAACCGTGGAGTTTAGAAGCAGGTTTTCTTAGGAGGTTCCAAAAAAGAATTTATGTTACACTTCCCGACATTGCTTCAAGAACAAATCTATTTAATCAGTATACAACGCCATTAAAAAAAGAAAAGACGTTAAAGAATGAGGAACTTGCAAAATTTACTGAAGGATACAGTGCAAGTGACATCAAAGATATCTGCCAATCAGCCCAGCTAAGAGTAGTAAACGAATTGTTTGAAAGTGGCAAGGCCACGGATGTACAGCAAAGTCCCAGAGCCATTCTCACAAGTGATTTTAAGGAAATTTTCAAAATAAGAAAACCAAGCGTTAGTACAGAGATGATTAGAGCATATGTGAAATGGAGTGAACAATTTAAGGCGCTTTGACCAACTTTCTGCCCATAGTTTGTTTCCAATCTATTACTTTGATTTCTTTTCTTTGAGAATTCTTCAGATCTCTAATTCGCATATTATAAGATATTATCCTTCTAATTTATATGATATTTTAAGTATCTCTCTATATCAATATGAATCTGACCTAAAGATTGTTAATTTGAGTTGACAGAAAAGATCAGTTTTGTTATCTGACCAACAATATCCAAATAGAATCGCGATTTTCTTCAGTTTATCATAAGGCTGGTATTGGAATATAATCATGGCTGATAGTTGAAATGCTGTATATGCTGATGACCAACATTTTATCGCCGGATCCTGTTATCTATCTATCTATGGAAAAAGATCCTAATAGTTTTCTACTTTTATATCCTCTGTATATTCTATAGCCTTTTTAAATGACATTATAGTATTTGAAGAGAGGAACTACTCAATGATTATTCGTAGTCCTTTTTGAGTTCTAACAATAAAATCATTTATAATTAAAAAGATGTTTTTCATTACAAAAAACTGGACGTAGAAAACTAGAATAATAGCTTTATATCATTTTAATAGTTGACTATCCGGTACAGGATCAGTACATATATATATTCTCATAATAAATCGTGTTAATTGCATTGAAAGAGGTAATTCCAATTGGTGCATCATTAGCATCGATGGCAGCTGCAGGTGCTCTTGCTGTATGGATTGGAAAACAGCATAGAGGAACAGATAGAATGATGGGGATATCGTCTGCTGTTAGAACAGGCGCAATGGCCTTTCTAAAACGCGAATTTAAAATTGTTATTCCAATCGCTATAGCCTTGACGATAATAATTAGTTTCACATCCGGAATTTCTAATGGAGTCTCCTTTGCAGTAGGAGCAGCGATGTCAGGTCTTTCAGGATTATTGTCATTAAGGATTACAGTTAAAGCAGCAGTAAGGGCAGCCCAAGCAACTTCTCGTGGATTAGGCCCCGCCTTTGCCACTGCCTTCAGGGGAGGAGCCACAGTAGGTTTATCCGTGCCCGCAATGGCCTTAATCGTTATCACGGCTCTTTACCTAGCGTTTCCTGAACCCTTGATGATAGCTGGTGTAGGAATAGGAGCAAGCTTAATCGCTTTATTCATTAGAGCTGGAGGCGGAATATTTACTAAAGCCGCTGACCTCGGAGCGGACTTGGTAGGAAAAGTGGAGGAAGGAATTCCAGAAGATGATCCAAGAAATCCAGCAACAATTGCTGATAATGTAGGTGACAATGTAGGCGACGCAGCAGGAATGGGTTCGGATGTTTATGAATCCTTTATAGTCACACTACTTGCAGCAATGCTCTTAGGGGCTTTGGTTATTCCAGACAGCCTAAAACATATTGCAGGAGAAACATTTTCTTATATCAATCTTTCAATAGTCAATATTTCAGTCAATCCACTCGTTCTCTATCCAATTCTAATAGGAGCATCAGGTCTAATTGCATCGATAATAGGAGCAATGACTATTACTTCAAGAAAAATTGATGATCCTATGAAACCTCTAGATATAGCCTTCATAATCAGTGCTGTTATAGCAATTGTATTAAACTTTTTTATGTCTACTACGTTCTTTGGAAACACAATATTAGCCTACGGTCTTTTTGCTACAACTATTGTAGGTGTAATATTGGTTCCTGTGATTCAGAGGATTACGGATTACTTTACCAATTATAAGTATAAACCAGTTAGAGAGATTGTAGATTCAATAAAGTGGGGATACGCGTCGAATGTTTTGACAGGAATAACTATGGGCATGAGATCTACAGGTCCATTTATGCTTGCTATTGTGTTAGTATTAGGTACTTCATATGGAATTGTTTTTGGCATAACTGGAGATCCATTAATGGGTATCTACGGTACTGCAATGGCTGCTGTGGCTATGCTTAGTTTAGCCGGCATCGTATTATGTATCGATGCATTCGGACCTATCAGCGATAATGCTGGAGGATTAGTTGAGATGACGGGTATGGGAGAAGAGAGCCGAACTATCACTGATAAAATAGACGCTGTTGGAAATACTACAAAGGCGATCACAAAAGGGTTTGCTATAGCCAGTGCTGGTCTAGCGGCATTAGCAATGATTCAGGCGTTTCAACATGAAGCAGACAAAATCTTTTCCACAAAAGAATTCTTATACTCTTTATCTGATGTAGGATTGGTAATAGGATTATTGGTTGGTGGGTTGATTCCTTTCTTCGTAACCAGTCAGCTAATTACTGGTGTGAGCAACTCTGCAGCAAAAATGGTCGATGAGATAAGAAGACAATTTAAAGAAAAGCCTGGTATTTTAGACGGAAAAGAAACTCCTGACTACGCACGATGCGTAGACATCGCGACTAGCGCTAGCCTACGCGAGTTATGGAAGCCCGCACTCGTAACCGTAGCCTCGCCTATTATTACAGGAATTCTGTTAGGACCGACTGCTGTGGCAGGTGTGTTAATGGGCGCCGTCGTTAGTGGATTATTTCTAGCATATCATCTTGCAAACAGCGGGGGTGCATGGGACAACGCTAAAAAATATGTCGAACTATTGGGAAAGAAAAATACTGAAGCTCATGCAGTGGCAGTAGTTGGAGACCTGATTGGTGATCCATACAAGGATACAGCAGGACCTGCTCTAAATACTGTTATTAAGCTGCTTAATACAGTCGCAATAGTCTTTGTGCCAGTCTTTATTGGTATTCTTGCTTTGTAATAGAGTAAGTAGCCAAAAATATAACGCACGTCATAGGAGTAGGCTTTGGTATAAATGACACTTCAAGGCAAATTTGATGCTAAGGCAGTCGAAAATGATATTCGCAGTTATTTAGATAAGATAAATCTAAAATCACTTTTAAAAGATGAAATCATTGATGATAGCGATATAGTTAGTTACATTGAAGGTCCTCCAACGATGAACGGAGAACCACATGTAGGACATCTAAGAGGACGAATAATAAAAGATGTCTGGTATAGATTTAATACTTTACAAAAAAAGAAGGTGATTTTTAGAGCTGGCTGGGATACTCAAGGTCTCCCAGTAGAATTGCAGGCTGAGAAGGAATTAGGATTAACAGGAAGTAAAATAGATAATCTTAAGAAAGTTGGAATAGAAAAAATTGTTGAAACATGTAAGAGAATAATTCAACATTATAATGACAAATGGCTTAGCGCAGACAAATTACTAGGTATGTCATTTGACTATGAAAAAGCATACTGGACTTTCTATGACCAATATATTGAAAGAGAATGGCAGTACTTAAAGAAAGCTTGGGATAATGGAATACTAAAGGAATGGTTTAGGGTTGTCGCATACTGTCCATCATGCCAGAGTTCTCTTAGTAATGCTGAGGTTAACCAAGGATATGAAACAGTCGAGGATCCATCTTTCTATTATAAAGTCAAACTATCCACTGAAGATATCTATCTCATAGTCTGGACAACCATGCCTTTTACTGTTGTTACAGATGAAATGATCGGTGTTAATCCAGAAGCTAAGTATGTCTATGTAACAGTCAACGGTGAAAAATGGATTATTGCAGAAACGCGATTGCAGGATTTGATGAAACAGTTCGGGATTTATCAATTCAAAATTGAAACAACTATTTACGGTAAAGATCTTGATGGCAGACATTATATTCATCCTATACTTCCTTTGATACCAGAACTTGGCAATTTGGCAAAAGAAGGATCTATTCACTTTGTTGT
>JBKPPX010000071.1:0-2149 GCA_046733815.1 Thermoproteota archaeon
AAAAGAAGGTTTATGATGTGTGACAAAAGCGTGTCGGCTTGTCACCTGACTTCTTCAGGATTAGCTACTTTCAGCAGTAAGAGTTGTGGTGCTTTCCCAATCCAACAAGCTTTAGTAGCAGTACCCTTCTTCTTAAGAGGCTATCTCAAGTTTTGGAGGAGCAAAAGAGAGGTATCGAGATTCTGAGGAGGGGGCATCTCTCTCTCGACGGCATTTCGATCGCTTTGACATACAAGTTTGATTTGGTGTTTTACTTTATCAAATTTTTCAAGCTTGCTCACTCTTATGGCTCCATCGCACTTTTCAAACGTGGATATGTTTAAAGTAATTGGGCTAATAGTTGTCGGAATATTCTTGATGACTTTTGGTACTTACTTTCTTAGCATAGCAGACTTGTCGGTCTTGCAGCTGCCAGATGTCAACTGGGCGCTTGTCGGCTTTGTCACGATTATTGGCAGCATTGTAACATTTGGTTCGGCATTTGCTGTCAGTAGGCTTGCCTGAGGGGTATGGCATATTCCTGAAATGAAGATACGAACAGTGCCACGTCATTTCGATATCATAATATGATGTAATTTTCTGCTACAGTGAGAATGGGTTGTAAAACCCTCGGCCTATGTCAATATCGTGCAGAAAAGTTGTGATTACTATTATTATTCCCTGATGCTTGTCATGGTCAAATACATAATAATCCATCTGCAAGAGTATGGGGGCCGAAGTGACGACTGGTTCTTGCATTAATGATACCATGGATTTTGCTTCTTCTTGGAAAGTGCATATGCACCTGAAACAGTTCTGGCAAATAGCAATGCCTGAGATCTTGGAGACTAAGCGGCAGATCTACGATGTTAGAATCGATAACTTAAAAGAGCCAATTTGGTCAATCAATCTGAAATGAGTGCCAAAAAGGCCTACGATGATGTTTTGAGGTTGATGCGCGAGCATCATGAATGGTTTAACACATCGATCCCGCTTATCGCAAGTGAGAATATCCCAAGTCCTGCAGTAAGGGAGGCTCTTATGTGTGACTTTGGCAACCGCTACGCAGAAGGATGGCCCGGTGAGCGTGTCTATGCGGGCTGCATCTACATAGACCAAGTAGAGCTTTTATGCAACGACCTTGCCCGTAGGGTCTTCAGAGCTGAATTTGCCGACTGCAGGGCGACTTCGGGAGTCGTGGCAAACCTTGCCATCTATGCCGCCTTTTCAAACCCTGGCGACTGGATGATGGCCGCATCTATACCGTCTGGGGGCCACATTTCACATGGGAAGAAAGAGCATTCAGGCACAGCTGGACTGGTACATGGCCTCAACATCGAGCATTATCCCTTTTCAAAGGAAGAGATGACCTTAGATGTCGATGCAACAAAGAAAAAGATACAAGAGATGGCACGCAACGGCAAGACTCCCAAGATAGGGATGTTTGGCGGTAGTTTGTTTTTGTTCCCGCACCCGGTTAAAGAATTGGCTGAGTTTATGCACGACTATGGCATGTACATCAACTATGACGGAGCACACGTTGCTGGGCTGATCGCAGGAGGCGAGTTCCAAGATCCACTGAAGGAGGGGGCGGACTCGATGACCATGAGCTCACATAAGACGCTTTGGGGACCCCAAGGCGGTTGTATAGTATCCTATGCAAGGCATGCAGAGCATATCAAGAAGGCAATATTTCCTGGAAATACCAGCAGCCACCACCTGCACCATGTAGCAGGCAAGGCCATAGCACTGGCTGAATCGTTAGAATTTGGTAAATCATATGCCAAACAGGTGATAAGGAACGCGAAGGCATTAGCAGAGGGACTCGCAAGCCATGGCTTTAGACTTCTAGGAGAAAAGAACGGCTATACTGCATCACATCAGATTGCTGTAGATGTCACTAAGTTTGGCGACGGAGGTACCGTCGAAGAGGAGCTCGAGAAGGCAGGCATTATATTGAATCGGCAGTTACTGCCGGGTGACATCAAGGCAGGCAGACACTATATGCACCCTAGTGGCGTGAGGATAGGAGTACCAGAGACTACGCGCCTTGGCATGAAGGAAGGCGAGATGAAAGAGATTGCTAATTTTATCAAGCGCGTTGTGGTAGACAAACAGGATCCGGCAATGGTAGCCAAGGACGTGGCCGAGTTTAGAAAACAGTTCCAGC
>JBKPPX010000072.1:0-9917 GCA_046733815.1 Thermoproteota archaeon
CTCTAGGACACAATTTTCTTTCTCCAACTATTTTTCTTATTTAATCACATTCATTTAAAATGTTGCCTAGTGTTGGGAAGACGAGGAACATTTATTATCTTAACAGATATAATGGCTCCTATCATACCCATAATTGCACTAGGAACTAATGTAATAGCCAATACTGTTGGCATAGAATTTACAAAGTTTGGAAGTATATTATTTATAGACTCAAGCGGCATATTTAAGGGCATAGAAAATGTCCATGTCAACATTGGGTAGTTAAACACATAGAATATTGAACCGATTATCATACCTGATATTATTTCAGGTCTCGGACTTCTTATCTTAGATTTGATAATTGAACTGTTTAATATTAGATCCGCTACTATTACAGGAATTATTGATATCATTGAATACCATGGTAACAGTGGTGTCAAAATATTACCAGTTGGAATGATATTTGCAAAGACATTCAATCCCGCTACTAATGCCACAATAGCACTCACAGCTCCGAATCTTCCAATTGTTTTAGCTGCAGTTAAGAATATCATAGAACTCAGTAATGGTAAAGCGATCAATGCTATTGTAGTTGCAACATTCGGATCCAAATTAAAGTGGAAGTGTTCTCCGTTTGAAAATGGTAGAGCAAACATATAAACATACCATGTGGTTGTAAACCATAAAGCTGCAAATGCAGGAATCATTGTAACTTTGACTAACTTTTGTTTTAACGGTGGTACGTGTACTATTATCCTTGTAATTCCAATCACGACCCCAACGGCATTAATAAGCATACCTGTAATCAATGCCAAATGTGGAGGACTAAGCAATCCGTCAACTCCAAGTGTTTCATGCCATAAGAAGTCTGATGGGCCGGCTATTAGAGAAATTGCAGATCCTATTATAACTAATTTGAAAGATGTGGAAAAGGATTTTGTGCCTAGATCCTTATTCTTAATTAATAAAGCTCCAACTAACACAGCAGTTATAGTTAATAAACCAACACCGGTATAAAGAACAGTATGAGAGGGTGTAAAGAAAGTCTCAGGTTGCAACATCAGATGAGAGGTCACATCCCAGCTAGTTCCACCGATTTGGAGAAACGCGCCTGCAGTAGCTATAATCAATACTGCTAAGGAGAAATTCATTGCATTTGATTGGAAAAGACGGTCACTATTATACTGCATTACTTTCATATATATTGAGAAAGATGCAATTAATAAATATAACTGACCAGTTGGTCATATTAATATATTATAATAAGATTTGCTGGATCATGAATTTGTAATTATATGTGATAATAATTGAATATACTATCGGATATATATAACAGCATATATCTATGTATTATGACCTGACATATTGAAACTCATGATAAATGATTTTCAAAAATGTAGAAATATCAGTGAAGTGGTTTTTACGTGGTTGCTTACATTGGATTACGGCAATTTCAAACTTGCTCTACAGCTACTCTATGAAAGAAGAATTAATCTCGATTTGCAGTTCGACTGCTATGTAGCAGCAGCAATCAATGCATTAAACTTGCTGAAAATAAAGAGAGGTGTTGGATTTGCCTACTTAAAGAATATCTGATTAATAATTGACCATAAAACAAATAGCGATATGTATAACTTTAGGTTTTTTATACATCTAATGCTAATTTACCAGATGCTGTATGAGATTAAGTCAACTGCAAAACCTCCTTAAATCTGTGATTCTAGCAGTCATATCTATAATAATTTTAAATCTGCCGGTGTCGTTGCAGTATTCTTCTTACTACGCAATAGCCAGCACAGAGCACCACCACCTCTCCCACTACTTATCAGCGTCTTCCACTACTAATTCTTCTACAAAAAACGTCCCCCAAAAAGAAGATGAAAGTATTATTATGACAAAATTATTTTCAAAAAGAAAGACGACCATCATTGGAGCGTGGGATCGTTATCAAATGCCTCTAGAAGAAATTCAAGGTTCCAACCAAAGGAAAGCTATGAAAACACTTCTTGAACAAGGTTTCCGCGAATATTATTTTGTGATGAAGGACTTTGATTCTAAGACCAAAAAAGCAACAGAAAGATTACTGAAGTCAGCTGATGAGACGGATCTAAAAATACTGATAATTCTGCTGCCTCCTTCTGAAGGTGGGCCTAATGGAAACTATAATTGGAAGGGCTGGATAGATTATTTTAACATTCTCAAAGAAAAGCACAAATCGTTTAAGGGATTTACTATAGATGACTTTAATTGGATAAGTACTAGGAATGATACAAAATTCTCAAGGAACGTTGATTATATGATATACTCAAACCTCTCTAAGGCACTATACGAAAAGAGTAAAGATTTACAGTTTTATCCTGTTATCTATTTTGAGGGTGAAGGAACTGATACTGTGTTAGCTAAGTACAGCAGATTTATAGATGGTGTGATTCTGGCCAGTGCGTGCTATTATAACATTACAAATCTAAAAAAAGATCTGTTAGCATTTTCAAGAATGTTTGATAATGAACCAATTAGATATGTTGTATACCCAACAACTACATACAATTACACCAAACATAACTATAATCCACCTTCCGACCGTCTTGTGATGGCTACGCTATCCATAGCCACAAAGGTTGTTGATGGTATACTCATATGGCGTAAGACCGACAGCAAAGTCGTGGAAGATTACCTATCTAATCATGATGATCGTGAATATCTGTCAAAGATCTCTATGATTGAAAAACTACAGATTAGAGATGAGCTAATTTGGAGAAAAGCGAATCCTTCTTTAACTAATTCAATACTTTTCCAAAGACATTGTCACCTCTGACCTTTAGAAAATCCTATGTTGGAATGATAAATATATTAGCATACAAAACTGAGGTCAATGCAGCGTTAGTTACTTCCTGTCTACGGATGACAAGAATGTCTGAAAACATCTGATTTAATTCCTATGCATAACTTATTACCTTCAATTACAGTCAGACTTCCTCTAATTAAGACACATAGGCATTGTATAGTTTAGTGTATCTTATGACAAACGCTATATAAATAATTCATAATTTGAAAATGCATATTTTTGCATTACAATAGAAGACATGTGATCGTATAATATATCTATAGCTATAATAATAAATGTTAGCAGAAGATGCAAATAGCATAAAATTTCATTTTCTAAATGTGCCTTCCATAATTATTTCCTTTAATGGCTTTCGATCATTTGGATATTCTTTTTCTTGCAATTGTAATGGAAGATTTTCTTTTTGTCCTTTCTTTCCAATTGCGATCATTGCCATAACATCAAAATTATCCGGAATTTCCAAACTTATTCTAGCTTTCTCATAGTCAAATCCCTGCATTCCATGAGCCACTAATCCTCTTGATGATGCTTCTAAAGCTAAATTCTCCCAAGCAGCTCCAGCATCATACTGATGTGTTATAGAATATTTTTCATTGTATTCAAAGTTTTTCCCAGATATTACTACTACCAGCAAGGCAGCGTTTTTTGTCCATGCTTTATTGGGTTCTACTAACAAATTGAAAAGTTTATTCCAGTGTTGAGGAGTATTTCTCTTGGCATAGATAAATCGCCATGGTTGATTATTATAAGAAGATGGTGCCCACCTTGCAGCTTCAAAAAGACTCATTATAGTATCGTCATCTAATTCCTCGCCTGTCATTGATCTTGGAGACCATCTATTAAGAATTAATGGATTTATATTGTAAGTTGATTGTCTGGTTTGCGTTTGTATTTTATCTTCTTTTTCTTTTTCTAATGATTTTTCTATAGATATTGATGTCATATGCAGTATGCTATGTTAATAGATTTAAAGTTATATATTGTGTGTATGCATGTAGGAAATTTTTCTTTATCTTCTTTTTTTCTGATTGCTATTCATTGAAAATAAGAACATAATGCTAGAGCAATAACAAAGAACAAGGTTTCTTAAAAGACATATTTTGTCATTTATGCAAAATAACAAGGAACAATTAAAGAGAAAAGAAAGGAGTTGGGGAATTGACCCACTTGTTTTCGTAGAAGGCAGGTTTAATGCAAAAAGATCACAAAGAAGTTAGTTAAAGAAACATCTCTACCATATCATCTTTTATGCTCAAAAATAGCAGAAAATCAGTGGAGGTATATTTGGATTTGCATCTAATACCTCCACCAGGAACAAATACCTTCACTTTAAACAGAAAAAATAGGCCTAGTTTATATTTCAAAGAGCAGTTAAAATAATAATAATGACAGAAATGTCTAAAAAAGAAATTAGGGATTTCCTTATGGAAGGCACATTCACAGGAAAGCTTGCGACAGTTAAAAAAGATGGAAGTTCTCATGTTGTTCCAATTTGGTTTGTTTTAGATGATAGTGATAATGACAATACCGATAATATTGTTTTTACTACTAATAGTACGTCAGTTAAAGCAAAGAACATTCAATATAACAATAGGGTAAGTATTTGTATAGATGATCAAACACCACCATTTTCCTTTGTGACAGTATATGGTACTGCGAAATTACACCATTATAAACAGGATGAGCTTTTAAAATGGGCAACTAAAATAGCTCAACGATATATGGGTAAGAATAACGCAGAAGCATATGGAAGAAGAAATAGTGTTGAAGGTGAAGTGCTCGTACGAATAAAACCTACAAGAATAATTGCAGAAAAAGATATAGCTGGTTGGGATTGATGATGGTTATTATTATTCTATGATGTCTTGTTGGCAAGTTTATGTAAGTAAATATTTATCCATTGAATAAGAAAGAAATCAAATAGTCATTCATGATATAGATACTGCAATCACAAGTGGAGGTATCGCTTGTAACACACCTCAATTAAAAGAAGGTTAAATTGAGATCCTTTTGACAAAACAAGCAAAGTGGAGATGGTGGAGGTATTTTCTATTATACTCAGATAACACTAAACTACTGTTGTTGCATATGGATGACATTGAAGATCGTCAGAAGCTAAAAATCAATCCATTTTGGATGTTATTCAGAATATTATAGTAATCATTAAACGAAATACTTAAGAAAGATCCTGCTATAGGTCTTGTTACTATAGAATGCCAACTGCATATGTTTTGGTTAACTGTATTTTGGGTTCTGAAGAAAACATTATCAAAGAAATAGCAGAAGTACCTAACGTAAAAGAGGTAAGAGGAACATATGGTGTTCATGATATTTTTGTAAAAGTAAAATCTGACACCGTTGAGTTATTAAACCACACTATAACAAGTAACATAAGAAGGATATCCGGTATAACTTCAACTGTAACTTTGGTAGTTATAGAGGATCAAGGAGGAAAAGAGTAAAATATTTTTTCTAATAATCTTATATCGTATGTTCTAACATTAGCATATATAATAATATCACAATAACAGTAGATATGACAACAGCAACTATAACTATATATCCCAACTTGAAAAAAGTTTGATTCATACCATGCTATATTTGGCCTAGAGGCTGGTGTCAGATATGTGCCGTAGCAAAGATTGAAGATTAATAATCTTCAATCTTATGCAAAGCTCTTTTAAACTTGTTTAATATATTTTCCTTTGATATACTAAAATGAGTAGTCAACCAAAAGAAGAAGAAGGATTACAAGAATCAGAAGAAGAGCAGGAATTAATTGAATCATCTGAGGAGGAAGAAGAGGATGAAAAACCTATACAAGGTAGTTGATTAACAGTTAAAAAGGAAGCTTTTACTATAAAGTGAAGAAAGAACTTAATCAAATATTAGCAAAATATTTTTATTGTTTGAAATAAGAATTTTGTAAAAGCATCTCGAATATACATGATAGAAGTAATAATAGTATCATAAAAATAGAAACATAGCAAAATAATAAAAAAGATTTGTGACTCTCCGCTAATACTTTTGTTACTGAACTTTATCTGCATTTGAAGTTGGTTGATTATCTGAAAGAGCAGATAATATCATTTCCATAATTACTCTGTAATCAAGATGGCCTGGATTTTTGTTGATATGCTGTGTTGCCAAATCTGAGTTTGGTGTGTCGCCAATTTCTTTATCACATACTTGGTATTTCACTGTATACTTTTCTTTGTTTTATAATTCATCAAAAATTAGAGAGAATATTTCGTAAAAATAGTAACATTATCGTCATCATATATAGTGACTAATGTTCGCTTAATTTGTTAGCATTTAATCTTATACAGATTACAGATATAGTAGTTTAATTACAACTACTCAAGTATCACCTGCTTCTGAAGCTAGTAATAAGATATATGAACGATTATTTTAAATGTTGTACTATTAATATATCAAGAGTAGTCTTATGAGTAATAACAAAAACACAAGGAAAATAGACAATCCAAAAGCATACAATGAGAGCGGCATAAAAGATTCAATGGAAGATTTAGAAAATACTGCAAAAGCTGCTTTGCATTCTGCGCCAGAAGTAGGTAAAGAAGTTCTAAATAGCGAGGAAACAACAAAAGAGATATTGTATGGCGGCAGTAATGACGACGACGACAACAACACAACAAGAATAAGAAAAAGAAAAAAATTAGTTAGTTAATATCTTTGCCAAACTGATAGTAAAGCAATGCTGTCATAAAGCTATTGTATGTATCATTATATGTGGTTGCATATTTATCTAATGTACAGTAATCTTCATCTGTAGTTCTGATGAGGACGTGCTAATGTAATTGTGCCAGTATTACTACAGCCCACAAAGCCACTACATTTGTTATTTGTTGATTTGTTTTTGTGTAAAATAATTTGCAGATTTTGAAATATCAATATATAATGATCAATAATTTCCTATTTTTTTGATTTTGCTATTTGGTTGGTTGCTTACTATATCTATAGATAGTTATAATTATCGTTCAGTTACGGATAATTACGTATGAGCAATTCTTTATGACCTACACGTTTTGAGCCTTTACAGTTGATAGACCTTAAAGTATCTATTTTTTTGGTGTATCTAGAAAAATCATGATATAGTTTTCTGATAAATGGAGTATCTGAATTGCTAAGTATAACCTTGCATTTTCTATCATTTAACTTTCCAAAGACGTTCGCAAGGTCTTCTTGATCTTTATTACCGAACCCATAGTCCGTATAGTAAGTAAAGTTTGAAGTAGAACTAGTTGGATTGTAGGGTGGATCCAAGTACACTAAATCGTTTCTTTTGACATTCTCAAATAATATTTGTCTATAATCTGCTACTTTTATTATTGCTTTAGAATGGCGAAGAGCACTACTAACCTTTTTGAGCTTGCTACTATCGCAAATCACTGGATTTTTGTATTTTCCCATTGGAACATTAAATATTCCATTCCTGTTTACTCTATAAAGACCATTATAGCATGTTTTGTTAAGTGTGATGAGCCTGGCGGCTCTTTCAACATCGTTAAGTGGATTATTGTAATCTCTTAATTCGTAGTAGTATCGTGAAGGATTCTTTTTATACTCATTTTCATTTTTTTTAAGAACTTCAATTAGCCTCTCTACATTATTTTGTATAACCGTGTAAGTATTAATTAATTCTCCGTTTACATCAGAGAGATAAGCTGTAAATTGAATATTCTTGTTAGAGATTAGATGAAAGAACATTGCACCTCCACCTAGAAAGGGTTCAAAGTATTGATTGAATTCAGAGGGAATGAATTCATCTAATTTAGATAATAATTGAGTTTTTCCACCAGCCCATTTTACAAACGGATAAATTTGAGGAAGGTCATCATGAAGGAGTCCTCGACTGTTTTGTGTTTGTACGGCCCTACTCTGCATTGATACTCCAATGGAATATTACTGTTGTATCTTTTATTAATTACTATACTGCTATTAGGTACTTTTAACTATCATTTCTACCATCAAATATGATAATTTTCTCCTCTATTTTCTGTTTCATTTATCATATATACAGTGTATCTGATGCCATCACGCCTTTGTTAAATATCATTGGGAGGTCATTTTGTCTTATCTGATCGTTTTTTGCTGCAATATTCCTGTTATTCTTCTTCTCCTCCTGCCTATCACTTTGCCCATTCTCCAAGACATTTCCAAAAAACCAGTGTTGGCACAAAACCTAATGCAATCCATGCAAGGGATTCAAGTATTTCCATAAACTTCATTACTATTGCAGTATGCATGCGTTTCTACCTTTGTATATACAAAATGTAAAGATGATTACAAATACATTCACACGGAATGTTATTATGCTAATATTATGTGTATAGTAGTAGCTCAGAGAGAATATCTTAATTGATAAGCAAGCTAAGATTGAACTAATATCATGGCGTACAATAAAATATATGATCTATTAGTAAAAGTCGTATCAATCAGAGATATCTAAATTGATCAAAGCAGTATTAAGATACGACAATGGTACTATATTGATAACAGGTAGTATTGTTCACATACCTTTTGCCACAATTGATCCAAGGACAAATCGCATGAGAGCACAGGCATTATACTATCAAAATATTGTAGAGTATCTGAAGCAAAGTGAGATAGTATGTGATGATTATGTTTTAGATCTAATACCTTCTCCAAATATTTTGATAGATAATACTAAAAACAATAACAATAACAACATCCATCAGCTAACTTTAAGAGACTATCAACAGAAGGCACTTGATAATTGGGCTAAAGCAGGTAAGAGAGGATGCGTAGTATTACCAACAGGCTCAGGTAAGACTGTTATTGGTGTAAAGGCAATAGAAATGGTCAACTCTGCCTCACTAATTATAGTGCCCACAATAGATCTTATGGATCAATGGACATCTGTACTTGCAAAATATTTTCTTAATGTGAAAATTGGAAATTTGGGTGGTGGGGTAGATGATATTCAGGCAATAACAGTATCGACATATGATTCAGCATACATAAGAGCATCTACTCTTGGTAACAGATTTGCTTTAATTATTCTTGATGAAGTTCACCATCTGGCGGCACCGGGCTATAGAACAATAGCAGAGCAGTTTGCATCTCCGTTTCGTTTGGGGTTGACTGCTACAATTGAAAGGGAAGATGAGTTACATAAAGAATTTCCAAGGCTTGTTGGCGGTGTAGTGTTTCAAGCATATGCTCTCGATCTTGCCAAAAACAAACATCTTGCCCCGTATGAAATTGAAAGAAGACAAGTAGATATGCTGCCAGAAGAACTGGAAGAATACAAAAAGCAGTTTGGCATATATCAAGTTTGTTTGAAGAAGGTAGGACTAAGAATGAACTATGCTGGTGCCTTTAGACGATTGATAATGATCTCTGGAAGAAGCAGTGCTGCAAGAGAGGCTGTGTTAGCAAGAAATAAGGCTATGGATATTGCATTAAACAGCAGATCTAAAATAGAAGAATTAAGGAAAATATTGGCAGAAAATATGGGTCTTAGGACAATAATATTTACTCAGCATAACAAATTAGTATATGAAATAGCCGATAGATTTCTAATACCATTTATAACTCATAAATCCGGCAAGGAAGAAAGACAGGACACTTTAAGTGGATTTAAGGATGGAAGGTACAGCGCAATAGTCACATCCAAAGTTTTAGATGAAGGAGTAGATGTTCCAGATGCACAACTGGGAATAATCGTTAGTGGAACAGGCAGCAGCAGAGAATTTATCCAGCGATTAGGAAGATTGCTAAGACCCAAACCTGATTCAAATAGAAAAGCAAAACTAATTGAAATTATATCCTCAGGAACCCGAGAGACAGGAACCAGTGCTAAAAGGAAAAAGGCATTGAATAAGATAGATAGTAATAATAATAATAATAATAATAATAATAATAAATAAAAGGAAGCCGATGATAGCAAAGATTATTGAAATTAATTGTGACATAAAAACATTTGAAAATGCATAAAGATTGCTATCCATAAAAGATATTACGTAATTTTAGCATGAGTGTATATAATTTCAAAATAGAATTATCTTAGAGAACAAGCATTGGGCCAATAATAAAGAATACATTA
>JBKPPX010000073.1:0-5997 GCA_046733815.1 Thermoproteota archaeon
ATACCTCTTTGACTTTGTCGTCTTGACCTTTGTCGTCTATCTTTGACGATACCTCTTTGACTTTGTCGTCTTGACCTTTGTCGTCTATCTTTGACGATACCTCTTTGACTTTGTCGTCTTGACCTTTGTCGTCTATTCCATCTCTATGTGGCTCTAACTGTGATGCTCGTTCTGATAATATTGGAGATTGTGCCTGTGAACTTAATGGAGTTGAGGCTACTCCTAATGTGCCATTTCCAGAAGATTTAATATAATCTGCAATTATTGGTTCTTCTTCTTTTACAATAGGCATTGGTAGCACATCTCTGACATCTTCATTTTCTACTCCTATTGCTAATGCTGATGTTGTTATTGTACCATTATCTAAAATTGTGCTATTATCTAAAGTTGTACTATTGGCTACTATTGGTACGGGTTGTTGTTGATTTTGATTATATACTACTCCGGTAACAGTGATGCTATTCCACTTTGTTAAATTAGTAGGATTACTAATACAAGTTAATTTGGAAGTTAGTTCATTTGTTCCACTTGCAATAAGATGGTATCTATCAGTAAATGTAAACTTCCATGTTGAATAATCATTTAGTCCTCCAGAACCTGTCGCGACAACTTTTTGAAATGGCTTTAGGTTATTCCAATCAGCATATACTGTACAATCAGAAGTTGCATTATCTGTTGATGTTCCCGTGATATTCAATTCACCAACTGGTATCTCTTGACCGGCGATAGGAGAGGTAATTTTTACTCCTATTGGCGGCTTTAGCGGGAGTTGAGGCTGGACCTGCGCTTGTGCATATAGGATGCTATGTAACAGAAAAAAATAGAGAACACATATTCCAAAGATAAGGAAAAGAGGCACCATTTTGAATTCCAACTATATAAAACTTTTTCTGAAGGCTATAAGTAGTGCTATAATATAATGCATATTTATTTTCTATTAAATAGTTGTTCTCAATTCAATCTAAAAACAACTATATCCAAAGTATCAGAATAATTAAATTTAATTATAAACTCTTCTATATTAATAGAAAAAAATTTAGTAAAATTATTGTTCTTTTTTATCTTGCAGTTAAATTATTTACTAGCATTACCGGCTTATAGTAATACTGGAGCCCTATACAGCCGCAGATATGAATTAGAGTTCAATGGATAATGCCTAATATGATGGTAATATGATAGAAGATATGAGCTGGAGCAAATTATAAGTTCCTAACAAGAGATAGATCAGCATTTCTTTTGAAGAGATGATTGTTTGTACCGCGAAAATTATCGGCACTGAGCAATATTATCAAAAGCTGGCTCAGTTAGTGATGCGGCAAAAACACTTAGTAGATATATAATAACCTTTAATACATAAGTTAATACATAACTGGTAGTTTATAGCAATCCACTAAAATTAAGTTATGATACATACTAGAAAATAGAACTAAAATGTTGGCTATATCTCTATAAACGGTACCAGTCAACAGAAACAACAATCCAAAGAAAAAATGGTTGAATTTAAAGTCAAACTAACCTGTATAATATTGATTTAGAAGATTAAGATGAAATTTTATAATGTTATTGTATTAGTCGATATAAACATGAAAGAATGAAGGAAAAGCTTTGTATTAGATATATTTAAAAGAAATATTTTTCCGAACCGCCACCTTATTTCACCTCACACTATTTTTTAATAAATTTATGATTAATAAAATGAAAATATACTCAGATGATACAAAAAAGATACTCTTTCAATCAGTTATTTCACATTATAAAATACATATCATTTTCGCCGGTAATTAGGCTAGGCTCGGTTCACTTACAATAAGCTATAGCTCAAGACCCATTTTCATAATACGACTACGATATCAAATAAAGATGATATCTCTCTGCAGCATATTACTGAATTCATTATAGATGAGAACAGTGAAAGCCGGAAATGAGTATATGTGTGATTATAGCATGTTAAAGAGACAACTAAAACAGGACGATTATTCTTATTAGTTGTATTTCTATTGAACGAAATACATGCGGATTAGTTAGCAGTGTCTAAAGCTCTAATCATCCATTAATCTATTATAGTCGGGCATGAAATACTGTCCGGTCAGATAAAATAGTAATAATGCGGCCTTGCCTATAATGATATCGAAAATATCCAGAGAAAATAATTATAGTTCTCCAGCTAATAGTTCCAATATATTATCCCTTAAACTATGAAAGCTTATATGAGATATATTTCCTGTTAATTGGAGTTGCCTTCTATACCACTACTGACTTTTCTCCTTGTTACGCTTTTCATGCTATCTACCAGTGTATTATTATTTGAGCTTGCACTCACTAGAATTTTCTCAATTGTGTTGTGGTATGATTATGCTTTTATGGCGATCTCTATAGCCTTTTTTGGACTTGGAGTAGGATCTTTGCTGATACACATTCTAAAGAATAAAATAAAAAGAGATAAACTAGCATCAAAAGTGCTTCAAACTACTATAATTTTTGCGATGTCCGTGCCAATCTTCTTACTCGTAATAGGACATATTATCCCACCAAATATATATTTTATTTATCTATTCTATTTGGCTTCCTCAATTCCTTTCTTTTTTGCTGGAATTTCAATGTCACTAATATACTTTGCAATGCCTAGAGAGGTAAGCAAATTATACTTCATTGATCTGCTAGGAGCAGCGGCAGCTACACTTATGCTTGATCCTCTAATGCAAAGATTAGGTGCAGAATCCGTGCTACTTTCGGTAGCTCTTTTAGTGCTCGGTCCTTCTCTTATTGCTGCCTTACTATTATCATCCACTTCCTCACAGAAAAAAAGAATATCAAATATGCCAGTAATTGAAAACAAAATAAAATTGTATGGAATAATTGTGTTGGCTGCCTCTACTGTGTTATTAGTATCTAATTCAGGCTATAATATAATAGCAATAAAACCCGGCGAAAACAAAGGATTGCATTATCAGCTGTCAAAACCTTCAGAATTTGAGCATTTATCAACCCAGTGGAATTCTTTCTCTCGAATTGACGTTACTAGGCAAATCTATCATCATAACAGCGACAACGATAGCAGTGGTAGATCTAGAGCCCTAGCCGCGATAGCTATCGATGCCGATGCCGACACTCCAGTATTTAAATGGAATGGTTCAACTGCAGACCTTGGATGGATGAAAAAATATATGGATTATTTACCATTTGAAATTTCAAATGATGTGAATAATACTTTAATTATCGGTAGCGGCGGAGGAGAGGATGTCTTAGTTGCCTTGGCTGGAGGCTCGAAGAAAGTCACAGCAGTAGAGATAAATCCATTAATAATATCAACAGCAAAACAATTTGGCAATTCTGCAGGAAATTTATACGAACGTAATGACGTTGAATTAGTCATTGACGATGGCAGGCGATTTATCAGCTCTAGTAATTCAAAGTATGACATGATAATAATAAAGCTCGTTGATTCTTGGGCTGCTCAGCTTGCTGGTGGATACGCACTTTCAGAAAATTATCTCTATACAGTAGAAGCATTCAGACAATATTTACGTCATCTAGATGAAGATAATGGAATGCTTGTTATGGTGCGTTGGAACTTTGAATTGCCAAGACTGATGCCCCTAATAGCAGAATCTTTAAGACAGGAGAAAAAAGGAGAAAGTAGTGAAGATATTAGACAACAGGTTTTGGTAGTTGAAGATCGTCCTGGATTATATTTTGCATCAAACGATCAGCAAACAATATATCCAGTTGTTCTAATAATAAAAAATAGTCCATTTACTGATTCAGAAATTAATCTGGCAAAGGGGAGGATTGCTAACAATAATGCTAAAGTAATTGCAATGCCAGATGGGTATATAGAACCCCCTTATGATAGACTACTATTAGATAAGGATTATTATCATCGTCAACATTTGCAAGAAAATGATCCTAAATCAAGTTTAGAGTTGAAACCACCCACTGATGATTCTCCGTTCTATTTTGCAAGAGAGCAGATTCCAAAGCAGATGGTACTTCTCTTAGAAACTGTGCTTGGAGTGTCTGCGGTACTTGCTTTGCTTTTGATATATTATTCAAAAAGAAATAAAATTCTACTAACTACATCATCGACCTCATCATGGTGCCATATGATCTTTGTAGTGTTTATTGGACTTGGGTTCATGTTTCTAGAAATAACCTTTATTCAAAAATTTCTGTTGTTACTTGGAACACCAATAATGGCATTGACAGTTATACTTTTTTCGATCTTATTGTCTAGTGGAATAGGCGCATATTTGAGCGGAAGACTATTTCGTAAAACTCCCTATAAGGCTGTAGTAATATCAATACCGCTTCTGATAGGAATAGTGTTAGTTTACTATGGTCTTCTACAAGGAATTATAGATTCAGGTATAATTCTGCAACTGCCACAGAGAATTGCGTTGACTTTTGCACTCATATCACCTGCAGGTCTTCTTATGGGATTTCAATTTCCATCCATTATTAGAATGGCTTCTGTACATTCAGTGAAGGATGACTATACTGATGGGGATATCACTCTGCTATGGGGCATAAACGTGATCGCATCAGTAATAGCAACAGTATTGACTGCTATATCCTCTATGGTGATTGGCTTTAATGGGAACCTGTTAATCGGAGCAGGATTATACCTTGGGGCATTAGTATCTGCCATATCAGCAGTGAAATTAAGACCAAAGCTCTCTCTATCAACTTAGTCTTACGATCCATTATCAAAGTCACAAACCTTGCTACATAAATAACTAGTTAATTCTTTTAAAATATAGTATGATATTCTATTTGATATAGAAAGAAGAGTGTAATTAATAATAAATAATGAAATTTAATATTGATATTATTAAATAAATTATGTTTTGAGATCAGAATAGCATATTTAACAGGAGAGAAAATTGCATCACACGACGGAGTTTTCTAGATAAACAAAAAAGATCAGATATAGAATTTACTACCTATCTAAGCGCTAATAAAAAATATTTTGATTATAAATAAGAACATAAACTATACTGAGTTATAGTAATGGCATTCTTTACTTTCACTATAGTAATACAATTTTCTTGCTATAGTATAATGACATCACTTTATGTCTTTAGCAGTTATCATTATAATAAGAAATATTCTTGTGATAAACTGATGGGTATTAACTATTCATAATGAGCATACATCTTAATTACATAATAAACATTTACCATGATAGAATGGCATTCCACAGCTACCACGAATCTTTTTGCAAGTATATATCATTCCACACTTTACGCACTGATGTTCACATGCTACATGGACAGGTTCTGAGTGTGACATATCAATTTATATTTCTAAATATTCCATTAGTAGTATTGAATAAAAAGAGTATTGTTAAATATTATGATAAATGTTTACATCATTAATACTGATTAATACATTACAATACATAATCAATTACTTGGAGAGACAACTATTCGATTCGAGTTGAAATTGCAATATAATAGATATATCCAGCAAAGGTCTTACCAAAAAGGCAATCTCTTATTGACAAACGACTCATAAAACGTTAGACTAAGACAATGGTCCCCAATATTGATGTCCTGGTCCAAGAATATGATTGTATATCATATGACACCGCTATACGTGCCTGCACTATGGTTGGTTGGGTGATAAAATAAATATAAATATTTTATACGAAATGATGTTTTATCCTATATGATAATTTTACATATCGCTATAATTATGCCTGTTTGATTAACTGCGCCAAAAAATAGACAATAATGCAACTACATGTGATCAAAAACTAGTAATAGAAATATTAATCAAAATGCAACTATCCTCGATAATCTAATATAAGATAATTAAATAGTTGATAAGCAGGTCTGATAGCAGAAGTGCAAGAATTGATGCTGAATACTATTCCTTTTATCTACTAACTAAAGAAGTAGGCAAGACTGTTAAGATTTATATTCCAACATGATCAATAGATCTAGTAATCTAGTTATGCCGCTTTTACAGATATTTTGATGAATTGCATAATCT
>JBKPPX010000074.1:0-4159 GCA_046733815.1 Thermoproteota archaeon
ATCATGATATCGATTATGATAGATGAGTGCAGTAAATAATGCGAATTAACAATTAAAGATAATATTAAGACTGCAGAAGTCATTATTAACAAGCACTAATCAGGAAATCAACACGAATATTGTTTTTCTCAAGATTATGCAATAGCTATTCTGTGTTCTGAATATAGGCTAAATTAAGTGAACTGATATCGAAAACTGTAAGAGATTGCTGTTTTAGTTATATTATAGGTCTACCAAGAAAAAAGCAATAGAGAAATATATCTTCGATATAGGAAGTTACTATATATACGACGCCTTCTTTATAATTTTTCCTTCCTTCTACTGTCTATATTTGTATTGCTAGTATACTTAGATCACAACAATATTAGTAAGTATAAAAGGAGATATTATCCTACTATACATAGTCATAAATATATTTATACTTTTACTAGTTACTAGTAACAGCATGAAAAAAGTCGAATTATTAAAAATCTTAATTAAAGAAAGGGCTCTAGTCAGATTACTCAAAAAGATTGGAAATAAAGAATACCAGACTAGAGAATTGTTGCAGAAAGTAGGATCATATGGCTATGGTCATAAGCTTTTACTCAAAGCAGAGAAAAATAGACTAGTTGAAAGAAAGCTTATAAAAAATAGGACATATAACAAGCTTACTAAAGAAGGAAAACAGGTAATCAAATTAGCAAAGGAAATTGGAGTATAAATACGGAAAGTTGATACTGCACTCTCCCTTGCAGCGACAGATATTGTATCATTTTTTTATTTATGTGAAAAATCTACACATCTCTTGCTAAACCTTTCTGGTAATCGACTATCTGCAAAATGAAGATGCATATAAGATGCAAGACTGTTGTATATGACAAAACCATCTCTTTTGTTATCTATTCCATTGCCTCTTCTCATAGTATAAGCAAATTTTGAATCACTAGAAATATTTTCAATGCTAGAGTAATGGAATTCATGACCTCTGATTTTAGATATATTTTCAAAAAATGAGGATGTACAATCAGCTTCAGTATAATTTAAGGTCAACTTACCACTCATGAATGTATCTGCATCTATCAATCCAATCATCTTTCGTCTTTTCATTTTTCCTTTATTTGCTCTTATGATTGATCTAGTAAGATACATTAAACCTCCGCATTCCCCATAGATTGGCATTCCATTCATAGATGCTTTTGATATTGATTTTATCATTGCTTGATTATGTTCAAGTTTATCGGCTAAAATCTCTGGAAAACCACCACCAAGAATTATTCCATGAATGTTCTCTGGTAATTCTACATCATTTACTGGACTGAAGAATATAAGTTCTGCTTGCTGCTTTCTAAGAGCATCAAAGTTATCAGAATAGTAAAAATTAAATGATTCATCCAATGCTACTGCAACTCTGAATCGATTATTAGGAAGGGGTTTCTGTATTACCTTGGTTCTATTTACGTAATTACATAGTGATTTTATCTTATCGAGATCAATCTGTTCTGATACATATTTTGCAGATTGATGGATTAATTTTTTCTTCTTTTCAAGTTCCATCACGGGAATAAGACCTAAGTGACGTTCTTCCATTGTAATTTTTTTGTCTCGTCTGACTATTCCCATTATTGGGACATTGACTTTACATGCAAAGGCATCTAGAACGAATTTTGCATGCTTCTCCCCTGCAACATTATTTAAAATAAATCCTGCTATTCTCAATTTTTTGTCAAAATGTAAAAAGCCAAGTGCAATGGCTGCTATTGAGCGTGCTGCTTTTCCAGCGTCGATTACAAGTATTACAGGTGCATCAAGCATTTTTGCTACCTGTGCCGTACTTGCATAGTCATCTTTTCCTGAAAGCCCATCGAACAAACCCATGACACCTTCGATGATCGCGACATCTGCTCCTTGTGATGCATTATTGAAACATTCTAGCACCCCGTTTTTACCCATCATCCAGACATCTAGATTGCGTGATGGCCTTCCAGTTACAATTGTATGATAACTGGGATCAATAAAATCTGGGCCTATTTTAAATGGCTGAACATGAAACCCATTTTTAGTGAGTGCATACATGATAGCTGTAGTTATGGTAGTCTTGCCTACTCCACTAGTTACACCTGCTACAACAATTTTTGGAGTATTCAAATAGATCGATATTTGTTTTCTTTCATTTTTATTTTAACTTATTGTAATCTGTGAATAATTTCTAATATATATAAGATGTTATTACATAATATTATATATGTTCTAATCTGTAATTGGACTTACCTTTGTTAAAATGGATGATATTTGTTATATTCATATTTAGAAAACAGCAGCAGAGAGAACTTAATTTATATAATTCGGATTATAGTTTTTACATCTAAATATATTATGAAGTATTTCATTTAGATGGAATAAAAGGTAATTTTGGCATAGTATAGGGAATAAAATATAGAGCTAAGTCAGCTGCACAAGAAGAACAACAACTACCTCCACAATATGTTGTCTACACAGTTAAGACGATTGTAGAGCAGCAACAATATTTTTGATATGATATGGGATAAGGCAAATTCCTGCGAAACAAAGAATTAGAGAAATTGAACAAGACTTTAATGATCTATCTGAGATATATTTATCAAGCTATGATGTGTAATTTTATCATTTATCAAGATCACTAATTCTCTAAAGTAAAAAATTTGAACTCTATCATAAATAGTATATATGGGGAAATTAATATAGGCTAACAATGAAAAGTCTCGGCTTAATAAGGAAAAAGCAACAGATAGATAATAATACTACACTAATGTCTGCTATTGTCTTTTCATCCATTCTCCTCCTCCTTCTTCTTCTAACATCATCACTTTTTTCTCTCGCCATGTATTCTATACCTTCACAGAAAGCGCTAGCACAACAAGAACAACAACCGATAGATAATAAAACTAGTATTATGATGGACCCTAAGAGTGGCATGATGATGAACAGCTCTAAAAATGGCAAGCTTATGATAATGGATCCTAAAAGTAATATGATGATGATGATAGACAATACAACTGGTATGATGATGGTTATGGACCCTGAGAGTGGAAAAATGTACAGTGCAACTGGTATGATGATGGTTATGGACCCTGAGAGTGGCAAGGTAATGATTAAGGATCGTAGATGTGGTATGGCATCAATATCCGTAATGGATATCTTAAAAGTCTTTAGCCCTTGTTAAGCAACATATCTCGAGAGAAGCTGAAATTTCGCTATATTATATCTCTATGATACTAAATATAGTTCATCTCTGTAGGACAAATATTATTTTCTACGCCAATTTTGGGGATATCCTCTTAATCTTCCTTTCTATTAATAGGATACCAAGCACGTAAAGTAGGAGCATCGGTCCGGCTATAAACCACATGGTGACACCACTACCATCAGGAGTTATTATTGCACTAAAGATCGCAATGATGATTATGACATACCTTAAGTTATTCCTCCAGAATCTGGGTTCAACCATTTCAGATACGGTAGTAGCCCACATTATGATTGGAAGTTGATATGAGAGCCCAAATGCAATTAAGAGATGCATTACAAAGGGAACAAACTCTGTTATTTCAAAGAATGTACTAATACCTATGGACTCTCCATATAGGTATAAAAATTCAAGTATGTAAGGTACAACAATAAAGTAAGAGAATAAGCTGCCTATTGCAAAAAGCCCTATGGCATATATTGTAACCTTTTTTACAGTTGCCTTTTCATGTTGATAAAGCCCAGGACCTATGAATGCAACAAACTCCCTAACTATAAATGGCATAGCCATAATTATTCCTAATATAGCCGCTACATAGATCTGAGCAAAGAAAGCTTGTCCTGGTGCGACTTGTATAAGAGTAACATTTTCAGGAAGTAGATTCTCCTTCATGGTAATTATTACCTGAATTGCCATATTATTCGAAGGGTCTGGGTATGGGAATGGTATTTTGTAACCATTAAAATCGAGCATGTTAATGGTTAATGTCATACAAAGAACCGTGACTAACACCACTGCAAGAACTATTCTGAATATTCTTATCCTGATTTCCTGCAGATAGTCTATGAAGGATCTTTCCTTGTACATTTATCATTTAAGTTATGACTCACATCTATATTACATATTTTAAACCTCATAATATAATATTTTAAGAAATCCATTTTGGTACATCTATTT
>JBKPPX010000075.1:0-8621 GCA_046733815.1 Thermoproteota archaeon
TTCTTAAAGATCTTGTTCGAAAGTTCTGCAGGATTACTACGTATGATAGATTACAGAAAAAAGAAGTCAGGCATTTAAGAAAGATAATTTCAAAGTTAACCTCATTAACGAAAAAAACGGCTGACAAAATACTTTTGTGTAAAAAGAGAAGAAATAATTGAACATAAAAGCAAAAACCAATATTAGACAACATCAACTATAAATAAATGAGTTGACTTTTCTTCACTGTGAAAGATTCGTCTTATGTTCCAGATAATATTACTTCACTTCTATCTTCGCCTATTGAGATCATACTAAATACAAACGTGATTATTCTTGAAAGCGATAGGTTTGTTGATGAAGCAACTAAACTTATGAAAGATAGAAATACACGAAGTGTCCTTGCTTCACACAATGGAGAAGTTATCGGCATATTAAGTAAGACAGATATACTTTTCAAGGTCATTTCTCAAGGTAGAAATCCATCAAAGATCAAACTTCGCGAAATTATGACAAGCCCCGTGCTTGCTGTGGATCCTAAAACCTCAGTTCAAGAAGCACTTTCTATTATGGACAAAAATGATGTGAGACAGATAATAGTTAGTTCAAATGCAGCCGTTCTCGGTATGGTTTCTAGGGATGATATATTTGAAAAGATACAGATGGCAACTATATCTACAGCAGATACCGCTCTTCGCGGAACACCGGTTTGCATAATTAATCCAAAAGCTATTGTCTACATGAAAGATACCAGCTCAGCCAACCTGACTTGTCCTTACTGTGAATCTCCATTTGACACGAAAGAGGCATTGTCTAAACATATCGATAGGCTTCACGCAGGAACAGGTATACTTGAAGGCGATGTGCGCCGCATGTTTGAATAGATTATATTATGTCTTAAGAGAATTCTGGATGCGAAACGCTGCTGAGCTTGCCGGGGTAGCTCAGCATGGTTAGAGCGTTCGACTCATAATCGAAAGGTCGCGGGCTCGAATCCCGCCTCCGGCATTTATTTTTTGCAATACAATTCAAATAGAAAAATATTGCAGTCTAGTGTAATGCAGAGATTTTTGTCTATTAAATTAAGATAGATAGCAGAAACCGTATTGCTGTCATAATACACTTTAACTGCTAAAACCAGAGAGAACAACACGATATAATTTTGACTATAATTCGTTCTCTTAGGAACTAAATCATGACTATGTTCTTTTAAAGACTCCAAAAATCATCGCATTATAGGTAAGTATTTAAAGAATCATTAATGTATACACATCAAATTTTTCCATATTAATGTGATAAGATAGCTACTGATATAGAAAATTCCAAATAACTAGGAATTCTGCTTGCTTATCTCATTTGTTATCAAAGAAAATTAATGACAAAGATATTTCTAACTCTCGTTCTGTACTACCCGCATTCCTTCTAACGGCTCTTCCTCTTTAGTCGGATAAAATTCTTTTAGCTTGCTGTAGGAATAATCGTCAACCCACTTGAACTTGCGTTGAAGAGTAGTAGTATAAATCTTCTTCCAATCAAGATCGATATAATTTAGCCAAGCCCTCATCACACGTGGATCAATATAATTTCTCAGCGAGGTTCCAAGGTTATAATCACGTGTTTCCTTCTGTAGTTTGATCTGCATTTTTAGCTTTTCCAATCTCTCTTCAAGTTTCTTCTTCTGAATCTCTGTCTTCCACTTCTTTGCTGCAATATCAGATTTAATTTTCTTTATAGAATCTTCCTTCTTCCTTATAGATTCTTCAAAATTCTCTAATGCTCTTCTACTTGCAGGATTCTTTGGATCTATCCCTTTTTTGTGATTGCACGTAATTGCAGCTTTCAGGTTTGCCATTTTGGTAAGGTAAATTTTCTCCATTTCCGATGAATTCTTGTCTACCTTTATCTTGGAATCTGACAGTTCTTCCTTGACCGTTTTTGTAGCAATATATGTTCTAAAGACTTTTGCTGTTAATCCCGGGACATTTTTGGGATCAACATTCCGCAGGAATATATTCACCTTGCTAGAAGTAATCCTGTCAAAAATTTGTGAATTACTTTCCTTTTTATTCATAAATAATTTAAGATTCTTGTATAGGCCTTGGGTATCCGGAGAATTAACCACAAGTGTTTTTTGCCAAGGGACGCTATCTTTTCCTAAGAAATTAAATTCTATTAATTGTTTACCATCTTTTTCTGGAAATTTAATATGTTCAACTCGGATAGTGGATGCGCCTACTGTGTCAGCTTCTTCAGGATCTTTTTCGTCACCAACTCGCATTGCGAGTTTGAAAATGAGATAACATACTGTGGCAATTTTCTTCCGATTTATATCATTAGAATTGAGCATTATCCTTATAATTTGCTTTTGCACTTTGCCTATGTGTTTTTCCAGCATCTTTGATTTGTCATATTTTTCTTTATCATTACTCTGTCTAAGCACAGCTGAATCATGAAGCCATACATATTTTCTCTTGCCAGTTAGTTTCTCAATCCATGTAGCAAGCCATGTGGAGGAGTGATCGTGGACAATCTTCTTCCAGGCACCCTCTGGAACAGAAGCGTCTTCGCCCAGATTAAGGATCACATCCTGAGCCCTTACTCGTGGCTTCCATTTTCCACGTAATGGATGCTGGCCTCTTCCCATAAATAACCCCGGAGGCTCTACTAGCCAATTGGCAATTTCTACTTCTATACCATCCACAATCGCCTTACCGTAGATGGATTTGAGTCTTTCTCTCTCTTGCTTTCTCTCCAAAGATATTTTTCTTTTCTCTTCCTTAGGAAGATTCTTTATTCTATCGATCTCTGCTTCTTTCAATACATTGTCACGATCTACAAGTCTAAATGCTTCAGAAAAATCAATATTATTTATAGTATCAATATTTTGGAACCTGTCAGGCAATAACATTCTTAGATCATTTAGAAAATTTATTTGAAAAATGGGATCCTCAATGTAATGTGTATTCTTTTTCTTTGCCCATGCATAGACTAGTTCCTCTTGGTCGTGGCTTAGAATAAATCGTTGACCTCGAATAGTAATACCTATCCCTCGGGGCTGATATTCGGGTGGAAACGCCACGCCCCTATGTTCAAGAGTATTCCATTTTACGTTAGCCATGGTATTAGTAGTAGTAGCAAAAGATTCCATCTACATTATACAAGATGATAAGCACCTACTACCATTCTTAAACCTTACCTACCGATTATTCATTTGTGTTCTTAAAATATTCATTTTATCTTTGACACTCAAGGTAACATAATAATAAAATGACGTATGATCTCGTACTATTCCTTATTAATGCATATATGACGCAATATCTGAATTTTCGTAGTAGTAATTATCTCTCTCTCTTTTCTCTATCTCTCATTTAATACAATTCACAATTTATGGTACCTTTTTCCTTTTCATAAGGAGATCTCAAGATTTCTGTGGTAGTAATATCATCTTTACCCTACAAACTCAAGAAATCAGGTGCGTTTCATTGGGCTTAATAATTAGTGGAAGTATGCCAATGTATTGAATCTGAGCGACTGAACAAAAATCTTCTGTCAAATAGGTCGTCCATCTGGATAAAGTCATACGAACAACGCATTGGATAGCGAAGACTGGAATTACCTTTTGGTATCATGTAAAATAAATAGTTTAGGATATTAATTCAATAATGCACAGAGAATTAAATAATTTTATAATCTGTATTTGCAGACCTTTATGATAGCCTAAGTGCTGTTAGCGCGGAAAGATGCGTCATAATCAATAAACATATACATCTATTCTCTCTGCTGTTCGTTTGAGCATAACAGTACCTACTAGCATTTGTTATGGCGCTAATCTGGAACTCTCTTATATAGATGAAGAAGATAGCGATGCAATATTTCTCAGATTGAGCAATAGTTAACTTAAAGTATAATCTCTACTACTTGATCTTTAGAATAATATATGCCGAGAGCATTCGTACTGTTGAACGCAGATCTTGGTTATGAATCAACTTTAGCTGCAGATATGAAAAGCATTCCTGGCGTGAAGGAAGCATATACAGTGTATGGTGTCTATGATATCATGATTAAAGTTGAAGCCGATTCAATGGACAAATTAAAAGAATTCATAAGCAGCAAAATAAGGAGAGTAAAAGGCGTAAAATCTACGTTAACGATGCTCATCATGGATAATTAATTACTCATTGATTTTTCTCCTTATTACTTTATTTTTATTCAAGCTCTATCTCTATATCTAAATGTGTCGAGCTTGATCAATTCCTGATATGATCCAAATTCCTGCGGATCCATCTTATCTAATTCTGTCTCAGAGCTGTCGTAATGATCTGATTCTACAGGGTAGGTTTTTAACAATTGATATGTAGTAGAGCGCTGGGCTGGTATTCTTCCAGCTGATCTTATTATAGATCTAATTTGTTTTGGTTTCATTAATTGCCCATATTGCGCTCCTGCTGCAGTAGAAATACTCTCATTGATTAACGTACCTCCAAAATCATTGGCGCCTGCGGCAAGTAACAACTGCGACATCCTTGGACCTTCTTTAACCCATGAAATCTGAATATTATTGATATGGCCATGTAACATGATGCGTGATATAGCATGCATTTTAATGACTTCATTGCCATCTGCTCCAGGTCGAATATTTGGTATTATGTTATGGTTGTACATAGGAGCCTCGCTGTGGACAAAACTTAATGGTACAAATTCAGTAAATCCATGTGTTTCGTTTTGAATACTTCTTATCAAGGAAAGATGTTTGGCTTTATGCAATGATGACTCTATATGTCCATACATGATAGTCGAGGTTGTAGGAATTTGCATAGAATGCGCAAGCTTTACAACGTTTATCCAGTCTTTAGAAGATATTCTTCCTGGAGAGATAATATCTCGCACTTCTTGATCTAGGATTTCGGCGGCGGTCCCTGGAAGACTGCCTATTCCTGCTTCCTTTAACATTTTCAGATATTCTTCAACGGATAATTCAGACCTAATTGCTCCATACAATATCTCTTCTGGCGAAAATGCATGAATGTGAATATTAGGTAATTCTTTTTTTACAGCATTACAAATGTCTATATATAAATGACCATCCATTTTTGGCGGCAGACCTGCTTGTATGCAGATTTCTGTAGCACCCAAATCTGACGCTTCTTTAGCTCTTCTAACGATCTCTTCTATAGGAAGAAAATAACCTTCTCCTTGACGAAAGTCTCTACTGAATGCACAAAAACCACAGCGTTTGATGCATACGTTTGTGAAATTAATGTTTCTATTTATAACATACGTCACATTGTTTCCAACAGTCCGCTTGCGTAACTCATTAGCAACAAGCATTATCACGTTCATTTCGGTCCCAGTAGAATCAAAGAGTTCAACTGCTTGGTCCTCTGAAATATCTCTACTGCTGAGCGCTCGATCTAGAGTGGAGGAAATTAAAGGATCGATTTCCTTTAAAAGAGAATCGAGACTCAATTTATATAATCCTCGCGCACGAGCCCTGATTCATCTGAAAGAAGGTTCACATAATTCTTGAGACTGTCTGTTATAAAGCCATTATCTTTTACTATAAATTCTGGATAGATTGGCAGCCGTGCTCTAAATTTGTAGCCTCTACTTTCAGTAACTTCTTTTACAGATTCAATACTTGGCCACGGAAACTCTGGATTTACATAGTCAATTGTCACAGGGGAAATCCCGCCCCAATCATTAATTCCGGCATCCAAATATGTTCCAAAAACATGGGGATTGAGGTTGGGAGGAACCTGAATATTAACTTCTGGCATTACCATTCTAGCAATCGCTATGCTCTTTATAAAATAATTATATGTAGGAGGTGGAGACTCTCCCATCCAGGTCTCAGGCTTTGGTGCAAAGTTTTGCATTATTATCTCTTGAATATGACCGTATTTTTGGTTAATCTCTTTAATTGCAAATAAGGAATCTACAAGTTCTTCTTGGGTCTCCCCTATCCCAATAAGTAAGCCTGTGGTAAGGGGTATTCTCAATTGTCCTGCATTCTCCAATGCTTTCATTCTGACTTTGGGATTTTTACTTGGAGCCTTCTCATGGGGCATACCTTTTTCGCTCAATCGTTGACTAGAGGATTCAAGCATCATGCCTAGGCTAACATTGGTCTCTTTCAATAACAACATATCCTTTTCTGTGAGGCTACCAGCATTAGTATGTGGGAGTAAGCCTGTCTTCTTAAGTACCATTTCACTTAGTTCGTTTAGGTATTCAACAGTTGATGAACATCCTACAGATTTTAGCCATGCTTTTGCCTCTATGTATTTCTGCTCAGGCCTTTCGCCCGTTACAAATAATGCTTCGGTACAATGAAATCGTCGACCTGTATCTGCAATTGCTAGAACCTGCTCAGGTTTCATCATAATCATAGAAGTGTCATGAGGTTCTTTTTTATACGTGCAATAAGAACAGGTGTCCCGACATAGATTAATTAGATTTATGAAAACTTTACGCGAGTACGTGATTGGACCAATCTTAATTCTATCTCTGATTTTTTGTGCTGTATCTAAAATCCCATCAATGCAATGAGTAGAATTAATGAGATTATAAGCGTCTGTTTTCGAGATGCTTTTTCCTTCTAAACACTTTTCCAAAATCTCATGGATACTTCGGTAGCTAGTAGTCGCGAGCATATCTAAAATATTTTTCCTAAAGATAGATTCATGATATTCTTAATAAATAGTTGGGAGCCTTAATTTCTTATGTGTTAATAATATTAGAAAAAATACAGCTCAATGACGTTGTTACAATCCTTTATATTTGTAAGCAATGGTCGCATGCTGAATGTTTAACTGAGAGGATGTTGTTTTTCGCTTATAGTATATTTTCTTCCGCGCCAACTAACGGCTCCTTTATTTCTTGCATCGATAATAGCTACTATAAAAGAGATTGATATAATTGCTCCTCCCACGGGTGATGCTAACGCATATAGAGGATTTTGATAAAAACCAAGCTTTAATTGAATAACACTGCTCAAAATAATAATTGCAGACGTTAAAACATTGCTCACTACTAAAGCTAAACTTAAGGCATCCTCCCTAATTATTTTTATAAATAATAATGAGTATGGTAACAAAAGAAATGGCTCAAAAAGGAGAAAAAATATAGCAATAGCCATTAGAGACGCTTTTTTTTCATTTTGATTATATAGAGGAATCATTAATCGTCTCAATCCATGCCACAAAGTATTGAGATCTCTAGCCCAGATTGCTTTGATGTAGTTTTCACCACGCACCATTTTCATCATAAATTTTTCTTCTTTGACTTTTCTGCCTAAGGCACCATCCTCTACAAGCTCATGTCTAACTGCTTCATGGGTACCTACCTTTTCATAGGTACTTCTGGTTATAATGAAGAAGCTACCGAAGAAGTATCCAACTTTTGTCTTTCGATCATTTACGCGTAGAGCGGAAAACCGACTATGTAAAAAAGTTGAGAGCATCGGCAATGTGATCTTCGTCCAAACATCTTTAGATAGAAGCTCGGGTATAGCTGTCAGGGCATCTAGATTCTCAAAAATCAAATGCTTAATAGAAAATGACATCGTAGAAGGTAAATGTACAGTATCAGCATCTGTAAAGAGAAGCACATCACCTGTTGATCTGAGATAGCCCTGAAAGCATGCCCAATTCTTACCTACCCATCCGTCTGGCTTAGACATCAGATGAACAATTAGAATTCTAGGATCTCGTGCTGCGTATTGCTGCATTATGACTTTAGTCCCATCTGTTGATGAATCATTAATTGCGATAATCTCAAAATTCGGATAGTCTTGATTTATTAAACTATCCAAGCATTTTGCAATATACTTTTCTTCATTTCGAGCAGGCAAAATTATGCTGACTTTAGGAAACTTTCTAATAATTGCTGATTTTCCATAAGAATCTAACTTCGGAGTTTGTTTTAAAGATTTAACTACATATGCCGCAAGGTATATCCATGTAGCGAGAATTCCAAATGTAATAGCAGTTAATATTGCGTTGATTATGGTCAAAGTTATTTCCATGAAATGTCTCTAGCATGGTAATCAAGGATTATAAATATACATTCGCCTTTGATTATTAAAGAAGAGTAGTAATTATAAAATCTATAAGTTGTGTCGCTTGTTCTCTAAAAAAGCAACTAATTTTAGTAGGAATCTTAATTTGTAGCCCTGTGAGTAGCTCCGAAGAAGAAGATGATGACCAATATATCACGTATGAACACTTTTCCAAAATGCATTTGAAAATTGGAAAAATTATTGATGCAGAAAATATTCCAGGCATGAAAAAGGTCTTAAAAGTCATAGTAGATATTGGAATAGAACAAAGAAATATCATAGTCGGAGCTGCAATTTTTTATAAACCAGAAGAATTGATCGGCAAAGTCGTAGTTATATGTACAAATATGGAACCGCGTAAGATTGGCAATATAATTTCTAATGGGATGTTGTTAGCGGCAGATGGATCTAATGGAAAACCTATCTTTCTCACAATAAATGAAGAAGCTCCAGTAGGAGCAGATATTCATTAGAACTTCAGCCAATTTGTGCAGGAATCGAAATTCTTTTATGAATATGCTGTAGATCTGTCTTTTAGTAGTGGTCAGCCAGCCGTCATAGGAAGAAAATGCTTTCTTCGTTT
>JBKPPX010000076.1:0-8243 GCA_046733815.1 Thermoproteota archaeon
CAAGATGCGATAGGATTGGTCGATTCACCAGTGGCCTTAGCAGCCTTCCTGATTGACCATGACCCGCGCAGCTATGCTCTGATAGCACGTTCATTTGACGGAGTCCCTGAAGGTCTTACACCAGACGATATACTAGACAACATTACGCACTATTGGCTGACGAACACGGGGGTTTCTTCGGGACGTCTCTATTGGGAATACAAGGGCAGCTACTTTGACGTCAAAAATGTCTCGATCCCTGTCGCTGTCAGCTTCTTCCCTGACGAGATTTATACTATGCCACGAAGCTGGGTGGAGCAAGCGTATCCCAAACTTATCTACTATAACAAGGTCCCCAAGGGAGGACACTTTGCGGCATGGGAACAGCCGCAACTCTATTCGGAAGAGGTTCGCGCGGGCTTGAGACCTCTGCGCCAATAACAGAGCAGAGGATGTTCTAATGCCTTCACGTTTGACCGCATCGCGCGATCTTTTCAGTTAAACGCATCATTGCTTCAAAAGCGACCATGGAAAATGATGCATCAAACTTTGTGGGGTTATCTTGGTTAAAATCTTGTCATATACGGAGCAGCTCTTATCGACTTGGCAATTCCAAGCGAGATTCCAAGTACTATAGCTGATATTGCTAGGTATGAAATTCGTTTTTGTATGAGCACAGCTGGGAGTATCCAACAAACTACTTAATAATTAAATAGACCAACAGTTGAGTTATAAAATAATTGACATCTCTACCTATCGGTATCTTTGTTCTATCTCGTTTAAGATACGTTCAAGTTGTTTCTCTATATTACTTATCTGTGAATGATAGAGTATATCGGATATTATCCCCATGTCCATTAGCAGGTTTATTTCTCGTGTTACTGGTTTAATTCCCCAATATTGCATTTATCAGATCAGTCGGTTATTATTCTTTAGCTGGACTGCTTAGACTGGTCTATACCTGTTCCTTGATACTATCTTTTATTATATTCAGAATTCCTTTTGTAGGATCCTCTCCTGAAGAGAGGAGTCCTTTTAATTTTGCGCCATATGTTGGAATCAGAACTTGATCATTAGTGTCTAGATTAAATCAAATGACAAAAGCCCATAATTCTGCAATTGTATTATCACATTATATCTTTCAGCATAATGACTATGTGTGATCCTGACTAGATCTATCCTGCAATCCCTTTTCCGTTACATTCCATAATCTAAATTCTGCATGGCTTGGTCTGGGCAGTCCTTCTTTAACTAAATTCATCCACTCTAATTCATTTAGGTAATTCCTTACCTCTACATCTGGAAGTCCGCTACGTGAAATTATCTCAGTCTCAAGAACATCCTTCTTAACGTCATTCTGTGATAAGTCTGCAACGATATCGAGAATTCTCCTTAGTTCAGACTTAATCATCGTTATCATCTCATTAGGTTATTAAGAATTTAAAGGTATGATCTTTACTGTTGAATTTCTAGTCTTACACGTCTCTGGTGGGAAGTATTATCACTTAGCTCAAGACACGCATCACCTGTTTTACGCCCAGACGAGAGAAACACCGCTGGTATGCGACATATTAAAGTTTTTAAACAAGGCTCTGAGGTGCAGAAAACTTTTTACCTAGCTTGACTCCTGCTAATTCTGAAACCTTTTCAAAGAACCGATATCGGTAATAATCCCTCTGAACCCGTGTGGTGTCACTACAGATCGAAACAACCTGTTAGAATTAGAGATATTTAACATCTGGTATAAATTTCTGTTAATATTTTTATGGAAATTAGACTCCCAATATTGCTGAACAATCCCCAACTTTATTAGGTTTCATAACCAGTATTCATCATTGTCTTTGTGAAAAGCTATTACTCTCAAGCTTAAAGACACTTCGATTGTGTTTGATGGACGATAACTCCCAGAGCGTGAAGGTTGTATTCGAGTCCCGCCCCCGGCGTCACACTCTTAGGTATAGAAAACAATGCTTTTGGGTAGGTAATAGTAGCTGCTCTATAGTTCTCACAACATCTAATTTTATGCCATTTTATAGTGATGATAGAAATTTAACTTTAGAAGGATAAAGAGAACGTAAAAGCAATATATTTTACTATATTATAATTCTAGGATGTCTTCTTCCATTAAAGCACTTCTAAGTTGCTCCAAGATTTTATTTCATTGGAAGTCCTTCTTACATTCTTTGAATTCTCTAACTATAATGTTTTTTGTCAATTCGTCTTCTTGGTTTGAGGTAAATTAATAATATAATTTCCGTGAGACTAATTTGTGTTAGTATTTATTAATTGTTCAAGTAAATAATAGTATGGTACACCTTGCTAGGAGTTATTTATATTCTTCTCTTACGTTATTTTCATACTTCAAAAGTAGTTTGTTCACTTTGGGATCAATGACAATATTACAATATGGAGCATCTTGATGGTTTTCGTAGTAATTTTTGTGATAATCCTCTGCAACATAAAAATCTCTAAAAGGAGTAATTTCTGTCACTATAGGATCTTTGTAAACACCTTCTTTTTCGAGCTCTTTTTTCGAGTTCTCAGCAATCTCTTTTTGTTTTTGATTATGATAAAAGATTGCAGATCGGTATTGTGTGCCAATATCGTTGCCTTGTCTATTAAGGGTAGTTGGATCGTGTGTATGCCAGAAAATATCAATTATTTTTTCAAAAGATATAACGTTGGGATCGAATTCTATCTGAATTGATTCTGCATGCCCAGTTTTTCCTGTGCATACTTGGTCATACGAAGGATTTTTCACTATTCCTCCTGCATAGCCAGGTAGAACAGATCTGATGCCTTTGAGTCTTTTGAAAACTGCTTCAGTACACCAAAAACATCCGTTGGCAAGTGTTGCTATTTCAGTTTCGTTATTATTCATGTAGTATTTTTGGCAACTCCTTTCCCTTTGGGATAAAACATATAGATAATGAATTGACACATTCCCGAGTGTTTTTATCTGTCAAATGTTCTCCGAGAAATTCATGTCCTAAATGCGCACCACAATTTGCACATTCTATTTCTGTTCTTATTCCATCAGGATCAGGAAGACGCTTTATTGCATTTGGGAAGTTTTCATCAAAGCTTGGCCATCCACATCCGGCATCAAATTTACTTTTAGATGAAAACAGAGGTGCGTTACATCTTCGACAGACAAATGTT
The DNA here is from genome assembly GCA_046733815.1 of Thermoproteota archaeon. Classification (GTDB taxonomy): domain Archaea; phylum Thermoproteota; class Nitrososphaeria; order Nitrososphaerales; family Nitrososphaeraceae; genus JAJNBK01. The sequence continues at coordinate 3,142 of JBKPPX010000076.1, forward strand.
CCATCTTCATGAAAATTGTCATATTCACCAGTGAAGGGAGCCTCTGTTGCTTTACGTACAATGACTCTTTCTTGTTCTGGAGTTAGTTTATTGTAATTCATATTTATAACTTCCTCAGGACTTTGAACCTTTAACTATCCTATGCCCCATATATGTTATACGAGTTTGTAATAGTAATGCTTCAAAATTATTTTGATATTAGATCATTTAAAATCTTTGATCTCAAGGTTATAGATATGTTCTACCTTTCTTTGGATAATTTATAAGAGTTTTTATTTACATATATAGCCAATTATTGGAGAGATACACTTTCAAAAGAAGTCATTACAATATTTAGTACATATATGACATGATATTACAGATATTCTAAATTAATTACTATAGATTGGTAACAATTGGAAGTAGATTATAGCAGAGATAATTAAGCGGTAGCAATGACGATAAAATTGGTAACAAGTGATAACAACAACTTTAGCCTTCTGTTAAGAACATTTGATGTAGTAATAAAGAATTGTCAATAGTAACCGGATAAGAAAGAGAAAGATTGGGGATTAGAACTTTACAATTATGTTAATACCATACGTGAGATAGCAAAAGATGCTAGAATGTTACTTAGGCATATAGGCGTTATTTTGAATGAGATAATTGAAGAGAAAATAGAAGGATCGAAAGAAGAATGAGATGATACTGAGGGTAACTACAAACAGCTATCTCTATGCACCCAAGCATACAAACTCTTTTTCTGAACATACGAATCAAATAAGTAGTGAGTATATAAAATTTGGAGAGATAGAGCCAGCTAAATTTTGTAGAGCAGTGGAAGTTAAAGTAGCTTCAAGATCTGAATATGATTTTTGAAGAAATTAAAGGTGATTTGTATATCTTCTAAAGCTTTACAAATTAGGCAGATTTAAAGGTGTAGACGTACAGCAATTGGTTAACCTTATTTGCTAATAATAGTCGTCAGATATCGAATAGAAATATAAAAGACTGCAAAACGAGGCAAATGGATTGGAATTAAAGAAACAGCAATCACACAAAGGCTTGATAAGTTGTCACACTTCTATGACTATTCAGTCTACCAAGACTGAGTTACAATAACGCTCTTCTTTAATTGTAAAAGATCATTCAATTAGTGCTTTTCTCCTTTTGTACCACTTTTCATTATTATAAACTTACTATTTCTTTAAATTGTGAGTGGTGAGTCATTTCTATATGACCTTCAATACCAGTTTCACACAAATAAATTGCACCACATATTTTACATATATAGAATCTCAAATTAAACCAACAACTCTGTACTAAATATATAACACTGTAGCTTCAATTACTCTTAAACCTTGGTAAAAAATGTTTTATGATCTGTTCTAACTTCTGTCAAAGAAATAGGCACATCTAAAGAATTGAAAAAAATGCAGATTATACAATCAAAGTTAATCATGTTCAGTGGCACAACCAGCATCTCCAACATACTTGAAAATAGTTTTTCACATATGTTTCAAATGTTGACCTAATCTATTCAAAAATAGAATATTATAAAGGGATTGATTAATATCAAAAAGCCGAATAACTTGCCTGCAAATCATAGTATCTCCATAAACAAATATACAACATCAGAAAACACACAATTTCATATCAAAAGGTTACAGTTTTGATCTGGTAGATCACTTACATTAAAAATTTATAAGCCTTTGGCTCAATACAAATTATAATTATTGATAATATAATCTTGTTTATGAATTCATTTTTTACTAACATGATGAAATTTTCCACTCCTAATTGTTATAATGATTTTGCAACAATTTATTAGGAGAATAAAAAATTATCTAATCATTGCCTACTCGACGAATGGTAAGTGCTAGATCATTCTTTTCCAGGATGAATCAATATAGAAATGAAAAGTGGCTGACTGATGATCAGTTGCTAAAAGGAAGTGAGGAATTCTTTAGGTTAAACAAATATTCTAATATAGAATATAATAGAGTCTTAGATAAAGGAAGACAGACTTTTTCACCACCAATAGTTGCGTTGAAAATGAAAGGAGAAGTAGAAGCGATGGAAACAATTGTAGCTATTTTCAGATCTAAGATGAACCGTTATGATCATAGTTTTTTTGGTTTTCTAGAATCATTACTATTTGATATAATAGACAATTATGAAAATACAAATTTGATGGTTGTCACAGATTCACTATCATACATACCAATTATCAGGAATGAAGAATTAAACATCACAATTGAAAATATGATGAAAGATGGATTGTATGTTTTATTTCTTAATCATCGATTTGCTTATGCTTTGTTTGATCAATTTGAAAATTTAACTAAACCAATTCCACTTGAAGATTAGATTATCCATGACGATAAATCCAGATTATGTTTAACCATACCATAGAATATGCATTCATATTGGAAATAACTATATGCTTGCATTATGTTCCTTTTTCTTTGTGTCTGGTTGTTAAACGAAGTATAAAATTTGACAATCAACAACAAAAGCCTGCTGTTGCAGCAGCAATTATTACTACGGCTACTGCAACAAAGAAGAACAAGAAGAGGCGTTATTGTTGGAAAGAAAGATTGCAATTGCAACAGAAGGATTAATTAATCATTTCATTGTTCGGCTAAGAAGACTGCAATGAAGACAGAATATTGACAGTATCTGCAATTATTTATAGCAATGAACGCAGAAATAAACCCAGTACTAACACGTAAGAAAGGCCAATTGCAAGTATTATGCTACTATCTGTCTGAATATTGTTGCAACCAAAACCAAAACCAAAACAACAAGAACAACCAAAATAAAAACAAATCCTTTCACGAAATGACAAGAGACGATATTCTGGGATATCCGGATAATGGTCGCAAGACAGAAGAATCAGATCCATATCATAAATGGATTGATGCATATAACTTGGCTAGAATATATCTTATGGGTTTCTTTAAATGGTTGTACCATCAAGACATCTTTGACTCAAAAATTAGACAGAGACATAGTGAAAAATATACCCAAACTAAAACGCAGAGCAGTCAATCTACAGGCCTTTTGATCTCTGCACCACTGAGACAGACGACCATGTATTTTTAAAATATTGTCTTAACAATCGAGATAAATGCTATCACAATATTGCAAAAGACTCTTATTGCAGATCTACCGAGATACTAGGATTAAGGATACACGACATACAGTTTAAAATTAGTGGAACCAACCAAATAAACAATAAAATACATAAAGCCGAATGAATATCTCACATATTCTACAATCAATTTCTTTATACATCCATGTTACGGAGGAAAGAAGGATGCTGGGCCAGATTCAAGACAGAAACACAAAGTAAAAATTTCACAAATACTGAAAAATGCCACTGAGGGACAGTGTTTTGGATCCTTTATGAAAATTTCCGAAATTACAAATCTAGGTGAAAATAATCATCATCAAATCACATCACCAACACTATCAACAACAAAAAAAACTGTGCTCAAGCTATGTGTTAATGACTTGCTGCTCTCAAAGGCTGGAATTGGAGATGAATCATCTACCTTATCGATTTAGGATTATGTAACTGATGAAGCTGATATTTTGAGGGCATATAGAAGTTTAGGAATTGATCCATATTATAGAATTAAATGCAATAGATGTAAATTGATGGATAATAGATATCATCTATATCGTATCCTTGAAAATATGAATGACTATCATCGGGCTTCATTTTAAGAATAGGATCATATCTTGAAACATTAGGACTTTAAGTACTAGAAATTCTTTCCTCTCTCTCAGTTTCATTTATGCTACTATACAGATGGTATATGCCTCCTGTATTGTTACTAACATAATCCCAAATTTGCGGACTTATTGGCAGAAGCCTAAATGTGGATTGCTTATCTTTTTCTAATATATCATATACTAATTGGCCTATTACAATTTGATCTGGTTTTGCAAAGCCAGTCATTTTGGCTGCAATACTAATAGTATAACCTAAAATGTCAAAATGAGGGCTTTTCGTAATCACTTTTCCCTCTACTGTATGGGTATCCCACCCAAATTGAACTACCGCATTGTCACCAACATCAATACCAACTCTTACTCTTAACTCAGGATAATCATACTGATTAAGAATTGGATTTATTCCTTGACGGACTACTTTAATCATTGAACATGCACATTCCATTGCATTAATACAACGTAGATACAAACTATTGGGGGAATCTACAATGAAAAATGCCAAAACTGCATCTCCTATGTACTTTAACACATAGCCACCATATGCTGATAACACGACAGACATTTCTTGAGAAAATGCTTGTATTATTGTAACAAGCCTATTTACAGGAAGAGTCATTGATAGTTTGGTAGAATCCACAAGATCAATATGCAGAATCACAAACGTAGCCTTAGATTCTGCATAATTATTTAGAGCATGTTGTGTCTCTTCCATTGAAATATCAAAGTCAGATTTGACCGTTAGAGCTCTCCACATTCTAGATTGTGCATTTTTTATCGCGTGATCTATATTGACAGTTTTATCAAAGTACTCTTTAGTTATTAGTGGAATGCTGTAATCTTTTCTGACTTCGACTTTTGATGACAATGGTAACGCTACCTTGCTCCTCTTATTCCTCTCTTCTTCTGCTAATTTTGTTTTCTCTATAATTTGAATAATTTCCTCTTTGCTTTTATCCATTTGAAGCGCTATCACCTCTGGGACAATTCCTGAATTATACATATTAAGAATGGTTTGTCTCTGTTCTATAGCCAAGCTATATCACCATTATATGTGGAATTGCTTGCCATGACTTTTATAAGCCAATCTGGTAATAATATATGTTCGCTAACAATAGTAATAAGAAACTATCAAAAGTAGTCTCTATAAAACTATCAATAGAAAATTGCAATGCATTTCTTATACTAACCAAGCTTGAATATGAAGCTAGATTGATTAAAGAACAAAGCCCGTGAGAATTATTACGATTCATAATACATGGTCTACTAAACCAACTTCATAACAACCGAATATATCATCTACTAAGAACAACAACAATAACAAGACAAAGACCAAAGTCATCAGCAACAGATTTACAACAATTTTGTTTACAATCAGGTGC
>JBKPPX010000077.1:0-3988 GCA_046733815.1 Thermoproteota archaeon
GTTTAATACATTCATCCGGAATAGTAAGAGGTATCTTTTTTAAACAGAATTTAAATTCTGGCATGAGAGGATAGTTTACAACTTAAATATTTCCTTCTATTCCTATTTCGATTCCTAATAATGATATACATAGATATAAACTGATTCAGATAGACTAAATCTATGCTAGAAGGTGATAAGACTCTACCTTTTTATTGGCAAAGACACATGACATATTGATCTATACATTACTTATGATTATCTAATTTCTACCCAATATAACTACTTTTCACTCATTCGCTAGAACTAGCTACGAAGATTTACATTCACCTATAATCATAATTAGGGCGATGTTTCTATATTATGCATATTTCTACTCCTCTTGCTGTCTCAATAAAGAGGATAATTGATTAATAGCTAGTTAACAATTTTCATAAAGAATAGAAATTATAAGCAGGAAGCTATTCTAGAGGTATAGAGAATATTGAAAGTTTATGTTCTTTCTAAGAGTGATAGCTCTTATTTGATTCAAATGATTCAGAAAAAATGGCCTAAAGATATACTGCCTAAAATAAAATGTTTTAAGGTCTATGAAATAGAACATGACAAACGCATACTTGAATATGAAGATTTTATGGCAGTTCAGGTAAATCATGATACTATCCTACCGTTTCTAGGAAGGACTGAAATAATTGACAAATTCCCTTCTGTAAAAATAGATATGGGCGCTGTTAGTTTTGTTTGCAATGGAGCAAAAATAATGAGACCTGGAATAACAAAGTTTGATACCTTTTTCAAAGGCGATATTGTCGTTGTAAAAGATGAAATACACGAAAAAACATTGGCGGTTGGAATCGCTCTCGAGGACAGCAAAACAGCCAGTCATAGCTTAAAAGGTTATGTAATAGATAATTTACATTATATAAGCGACAAATTCTGGAAGTCAAATAAAGAAATAAATTGTTAAATACATCCAGTAGTGCTAGTGAAAAATCAGATTGATGATATTTCTTACCAGAAAAATATAAAAAAAGAAATAGGAATTATCCCTAAAATTCAGGCTATAGCCTTAATGATTCCTCTCGATGACCATTACTAGTTATCATTAAGAGATCTATACCATCTCCGCTTGATGAATCTCTTTGTATAGATGATTTTATCGCTTTTACTGCCAGCTCTCTAGCTTGATCTTCGGAAAATTCTCTTTTGTATTCTGCGTCCATGATACCCAGCGCCATTTCAGCTCCTGTTCCTACAGCCGCATATTCGTCAGGAAGAAGTGATCCAAGGGGGTCTAGTGTATAAATCTGAGGTTTACCTTCAACTCCTCCGACGATCACCTGAGTTAATAATGGAAAGAATCTTCTTTCAAACATTATCACCGACATTAACTTTGCAACCGAATTTGGTGCAACATTTCGTCTGGTCTCGAGTTTTCTAATCTTAGCAAGAGCGCCCACCTGTCTTACCAGTACTTGCATATCAGCTATCATTCCTGCACATGCAGCACCCACAAAGTCAGTAACAGGAAAAGTCTTCTTTGTATTCTTGTTTACAACAAAGTTACCGAATGAAACGCGCTTTTCAGCGGCTAAGACGACGCCTCCTTGATAGGAAATTCCCACAGCCGTTGCACCCGGCATAAATTGAAACGCCATAGATTTTCAGAATATATCCGATAGTAGTTAGATTTAGTCGTTTCTATTCTTTAATATCTCAATCGTTCTAGCATTGCAAAATACACAAGAAACAATATATTAAAAAAGTTTGTTTCAGAGTAATTGTAGTTGTTGGCAGCCAGTCACTTTCTTATCACAGAATAATCATGTATTCTAATTGCTTCCGCCACCAATCTATTTTGAAGTTCTAAGGCATTCTTTCCTTCCGGGTGTTTGGATTCAGCTATGGTCTCGGCTACAATGCTAATTATATGTCTTAATAGAAATTCATCTCCTCTAGCAGCTTCTGCTCGGTAAGTCGAATTGGCCTTATTCACGAAAACTACATTTTCATTGGTAAAACTGTATCTTGAATCTGAATCATCCTCATAAGGGATTACCTTATATCCAATCTTTTTTAATGCGAATGTCTTTTTGACTATCGGTTTTCTAATTTTTCTTGTTCGTATTAACATTCCATTGATATCCTTTTCATCCACAAGTTCTAATAATTCTGTTTGTTGAGAAACAGTGGTCGGTGAGGGTTGTTCAAATAACTCTTCTGAAGATGTTTGCTGGTATGCCTGTTGCTTTTGTTGTTGTGGTTGTACAAAATTGATTTGGGATACATTTGAAGAGTTCTCGTGTGAAACTGCTTGGTTTAGCTCAGCCAAATCTTGGTCTTGTCCAAATGTATTTGATAGCCTATAATTAGGAGGTTCATCTTTAGATGAAGTTATAATTTCAGAAGGTATTTCTTTGGCATGACTGATATTAGAACTGAGAACATCTCCTGGTTTTATGATTTCTTTCATATCAAGCGTCTCATAACCTTGGACTTCTTCTTGAGATTCGAGGTTTTCAATAATGGCCTGTCCGAGTACTTTGTCTATCTCCCTATAGATTTTGGACTCTTCTCGAGTAATCATAACATCTTCATATTCGGTCAAGCCAGGAAGGACTATGTCTATTATAAATGTCTTCATTGCTTGATTGAATTTTAAGTATTCTTCATTCTCTATTAAAGCAGATTTATCTGCAAACCTTGACGTTAATGTATCACATCTTATATATCCAGTTACCCTGTTAAATTTAGTGTCAAAGCCAAAGTTGTTCCTTGTAACTATATGGTTTCCTACCATTACGGCTATTCCCCTTTCATCCTCAGATAAGGGCCTCCGTGCAATTACTATTTCTCCAATAATGCGACCATTATCTATATTTACTGGAATTTTGTGACCCTGTATTTCAGGCGCTTTAATTATCTGAGCACCATCAAAGTTCCATTCTATAAAGTTCTCATCTTCTTTGACATATACCTCAAACATCGGATGCCTCAAAATCGCCAGCTTACGAATTTCTTTTGTCAATCTGAAAATGTCAAGAGCAACTTTTGAGTTCTTCATAGTCAGTTCGGTACCATTGCGGCCAAGTGTGGGTTCGTTAATGTCTTCCAATTGGACATTCCCTCTGAAAAGTTTATCGAGAGTATTACCGTCTATTAAAATAGATTTACTGAAATCATCACGTCTTGTTCTTATTTTCATATTGTCAAAAGAGGTAAGAAATGATAATCTACCAGTACCGTACCTGCCTGTCCTAATTCGCTTTAACTTAGGGGAAATGAAGTCTTGTTTTTTATGTGGAGACCCTAAAATCAAAAATTTTTCCATCGCATCTGGATTCATTCCAGCATCGTCTTCAACGACAACTACGCCATTTTTTAGAAGAGTTACAAGAACCTTTGTTGCATCTTCATCAAATGCGTTTTCTATTAACTCCTTCACAATTTCATTTGGAGAAATCCAGGTTTTAGTTGCGAATTCCCTAAAAAAGGATGGATGTATCTTTAATTCGGGAGCCATTTATTATGTGATGGGTACTTGTCTTCCTTTATTTATTACTTGTCAAATCAATTTTGACAATTTAGTCAGTAGCATTAAGGTATAAGAATTAGAATCGATCAAAGTAATGACTAATGACTATTGTAATTTTATGCCATGTCTACTATAAATATACTGCGACATATGTGAAGTTATATAAAGGCATTCAAGACCATACACCTTAAATTTAAAATTCTTATTTATTGTTTATATGTTGTATAATAAAATCAAAGGGTACCGGTATATATCACAACAATAAATATGAAACAAAAATAAGAGTCATGAAAGATGGCAAATTCATCTCACGCACCGACATCTGAAATTAGCCTCATAAGATTTTTTATATTTCTTCATTAATAAAGTGTAACAGAAACATTGCGTTTCTTATGATATGGAGAATTACACTTCATTGCATTATAGCAATAATTCAAGGTATTCAAATAACTGTACTTCTACTTCTTCTTTCTC
>JBKPPX010000078.1:0-5324 GCA_046733815.1 Thermoproteota archaeon
CAACCAGGCCGAAGCCTTCCATAAAAATGCACCCATTGGCGGAATTATTATAACAAAGCTTGATGGTACGGCCAAGGGTGGCGGTGCAATCGCCGCATCCGCTGCTACTGGAGCTAAAGTCATGTTCATTGGTACAGGAGAACGTATAGATGATCTTGAACAGTTTTCACCTACGAGATTTGTTGGCAGAATGCTCGGAATGGGTGATATCAAAGCGCTGCTTGAAATGGCAAAAAGTCTTGAAGTTCAAGCAGATGAGAATCAAGCCAAGCGATTACTTGGTGGAAAGATGACTATCGAAGACTTTTATGCGCAGATGGAAAATGTAAGTAAAATGGGATTTAAAAATGTAATCGACAATTTACCTGGTCTGTCGGGTATGGTAAAAGAAGATCAGTTAGACGCCCTTCAAGGGAAAATGGAGAAATGGCGATTTATTATTCAATCAATGACCAAAGATGAAAAAAGAAATCCTGATGCCATTAATGACTCCAGAAGGAAGCGGATTGCCAGAGGTGCCGGTATAGCTGAGCACGATGTTAAAGAATTAGTAAAACAATACAATAATTCCAAAACGATGATGAAACAGACGAAAGGTAGACAGATGCAAGGAATGTTAAGGAGATTTGGTATTGGCTAATGTCAAGGATGAAATAGTTCTTTTAGAACAATTAAAAAATAACTATACTCTTTGCAAATATTGTCTAAAAAGACATGTTCCGTCAGTTAGAACGATGCTTAAGATGGATCAAGAAAATTGCTTTATCTGTCGTGGATTAATGAATAAGATAGATCTAATTAATAAAAAAATATTATCAGTAGTAAATAACATATATGAATTTGACAGCTTTTTGATAGGAGCAACAATTCCAAATGAATATTATGAACGTGAGGACCAAATTCGCTCAAAATTCAAAATACGGGGAAAGGAAAACGTTAAAGCCCAATTGACCAGAGAACTAAGAAGAAGATTTCTAAATATAACAAAAACAAGACTTGACTTTCTAACTCCAGATATCTTGATAAAAATAGAGATTGATAGCAATAATAATATAGATACGATTGCAAAGACTCGTCCCTTACATTTCTTCGGCAGATATATGAAGAAACACAGAGGAATAAGGCAGAAACAAACTAAATGTAACAGTTGTCAAGGAAAAGGTTGCTTGATGTGTGATTATTCAGGGCTCTCTGGCTACGATAGTATTGAGGGGATTATTGCAAAGAGGTTAATGTCAATGACGAGAGGGCAGAAGCCTAAATTTACCTGGGTAGGAAGTGAGGATGAAGAAAGCATAGTCCTTGGAAAAGGAAGACCTTTTTTTGCGAACATATCAAATCCTCATAATCGAAAATTCGAGAATAATTTAAAATTCCGTGAAAATGGACTTGTAGTTATACTAAGCCCTAAACCAGAGAAGATTATAGATTGTTCTGTTGTATTTACCACAAAGATTAAAATCTTGGTAGAATGTGAAAAAGAAATCGGAGAAGTAGAACTAGAAAAACTAAAGGTGCATTGTGGATCTATTGTTAGATTTGAAAATAAATTGAGACAATTTGATAAAAGGATCTATTCGCTGAAGGTACTAAAAATAGACTCATATCGTTTCTCTATTACAATTCTCACAGACGGCGGATTCCAAGTTAAGCAGTTCGTTGGAGAGAGAAAGAGCGCTAAACCTAATGTTTCCGAAATTATAGATTCAAATTGTAAATGTATTTCCTTTGATATTCTTGATGTAGACATGCAGCAACCTTTTTTTTAGACTATACCATTTTTAGAGTATATCTAGATGGTTTTTAATTCATTACAAAAAGTAGAAGATGCATTAAAGAGCGGACTGCTACCTAGAAACATTTACGATCTTATATTAGATCGATACGAAATAGTTACTAAAGGAATTAAAAGGATAGAGAATGCGGCTGGATTAAAATATCCATATTATTATGTAGAGCCTAATCTCATTATTTCAATGTCGCAGGTCGAGTTCTCACAGTTCGGTATCTTCTTTGCAAGAACAGTCCCAGTAGTGAATGAAGAGAGACGACTAAATATTGTTATTCAATTGACCGCACCCTTGATAGCCTTTGGTATGCTTGGGTCAATTCATGCTATTCTTGCACATGAGTTTATACATTATCTTAATTTAGTCAATCGGATTATGAAAATGGATATAATATCTGATTCAATATCCGGTAATTTATTTGAAGAGAAATACGCAGATTCTTCTCGATTATTGGAACCTAAACTAATTTTCAAATCTGATCGTACATTGATCGATCACATTACAAAGAAATTTCCAGAGGGATTTAGTGATCTTCGATTAGAAACTAAAGTAGTTAATGAATGGATCAATAGAGGGCTTCCAATGATCAAGGTAACTATCGATTCTAATATCATAAAATTACCAATTGAATTAATGGCTAGTATGGAAGTTGATGAGCTAGTTAAAGAAAGGATTTCTGAATTCCAAAATAGAGAGCAGTGGCAAAAGAAGTAATTTGATCAGTATGTCTAGCTGTTCTGCCGAGCAATTAAAAATAATTGGTAATTGTGTCAAGAAGATAGCAAAGAACAATAGAATAGTTGGTGTTTGTCTCTATGGATCAAAAGTGGCTGGCTATAGTCGTCATAATAGTGATTTCGATATTATCGTGGTCCTTGAGAATTATTCTTTCATAGTTAAATATGTTTATTTAAACGAATCAAAAATAGAGATCTCAGCTCTCATAGTAGACCGCGAATCTCTGGAAAAAGATGCTAGAACTGCGTTTCTTGGAGAATTTGTGATTGGACGACTATTGCATATATATGATGCCATTGTAAATCCAGAATTTTTCAAGCGTGTAGAAACTATCTATAAGAGGCGAGTAATTTTAGAAGAAATCTTTGATATAGTTAGATCGGCTAATATTCTTAGCACCGAAATTTCTTTTCCCTTAGATTTTATCATGTTTTCGAAAATAAAAAAACGTAGCATACTTTATCCCAATGCGCTCTACAGTTACTACAAAATTTATAACTGTGATAACGCAGACAAGAATGTTAGTTTCGCGCTTGATGGTTATCAGAGAGCTTTGAATGAAATACTAAGAGAAGACAAAGAATTACTTGATAAAAGTCAGTCTGGTGATTCATTGCAAATATCTGAAAAACGGATTCTTATAAATAAAAATGGCAGAATTGCTTCTTTAAAGTTGGGAAAGAAATTACAAGATTTTAGCTCCTATCTTGTACATGCCTATGCAGGTCGGGCTACCTTTAGGTATGCAGTAAAAGAAGCTCAATCAAAAATACACCGACAAAAAAAACAGCAATTGAATTTACCGATGTTTATGTCGTCCCCCAAGCAATCATATTGGAAACTACCTGAAGGTATATTGATCTCCGATAGTAAAAACTTGTTTGATTTAATTGCCAAGAATGTACATTTTCGAAGATACTCTATTTCAAATAAGGTTCGATTAGGAAGAATAGATAGTAGAACTATTCGCTTTACATTGACAAATCTTGATGATAATAGTCAAAAGATGATAGTCGTAAAAGACTATGCAAAAACCAAGGGCGTAAAATGGGCCGCCTTGAGCATATGGACTTCGCAAGTCAAAAGGTTGAGGGTAGATCCTTTATTCAGATTAGGGAATGAATACAAAGCGCTCCGGTATATTCGTAACTTGGGATTAAATACTCCCGCTATTGAATCAGTGATTCTAGGTAAGAGAATGCTTGTCACTGAATTTATAAACGGAAATTCAGTTGCAGATGCAATCAAATATTGTATGAATGAAGATGGCGAATATAATAACACTAATTGGATTAAAATAGCGGGTGAGCAAATAGCCAGAATACATAATGATAAGTCAACTCTGGGCAACATAAAACCGAACAATCTGATCATAAGAGGGAATTTACTTTACTTTACAAATGTTGATCAATTTGGATTTAAATCTGGTGATCCTATTTGGGATATAGTGCAGTTTCTCTGCAGGGGGCTTAAACAAACCAGTAATTCTGTTGTTGCAAGAAAAGTAGTAAAAGAATTCTTACTCGGTTATTCAAATGAAATTACTACCGAACATATTAAAAAATTATCAAAATCAAAACGCTATATTGAATCATTTTATCCATTGATAAGTCCCGCGGTTGCCAGGTCAATAAAGAAAGAAACTAGAGAGTTGGCCAGTTGATATTAATTTTTCTTTAGAGCTTTCTTAGACTGTTCTTTATGTGTAAACTCTGTAAAGCCGCATTTGCCGCAGGTGTTTCTATTATTATGTTCGGCCATGAATACTCCTCTTCCACATCTTGGGCAATCGCGTTTACCTCTTATAGTTTTATCTCCCTGCAGCTTGTAGAATCTGTAAACTGCTACTTCTCCTTTTTGTGCTGTCTTTTTGTCGGCCATTATCACTTCCGCCCTCTTTGTGATCCAGATTTTGCTTCGGCTGCTGTTGCTTGTTTAGCCTTCAGTCTATTGGCCTTCTCTTCGTCTAACAATTTTTTTCTATCTTCTTTAGACATATTTCTCAGTATTCTGAAACGGGGAAGCTGTTTCTTAGCGTCCTCATTATTTTTATAGATATACATTGTAGCATAAATGTCAGACTTTCCAGTTTCACATTTCATATTGATTGGAATAATTACATTGCTGTCGATATTCAGCTGCTTTGCAACCATGTCTACTGCATCAACCCTTTTGACTCTACCTGCGCAGTTTTTTAATACAGACTTAATTTCTCGTCTATCTAAAAGAGTATTGTTATGTTCTTCTAAAATAATGACTTGTGAGGACAAATTCCAAAAGAGAACCTTCTTCAACTCATATAAGTATTTGCATATATCTATATGCTAGCCTGGTCATGAACTGTAACCTGATTTTCTTGAGAAACTAAAAATCGAGCCCGGTGGGCTTCGATCCCACGATGCCTGGCTTCGGAGGCTTATGCTATCTGATCAGCACCCTGTCCTGACTGGGCTACGGGCCCTAACACTCTTCTATTGATAAGTATTTAATCTTACACCATATACTTATCCTAATCTAAGTTAATATTTATAAAAAACGTTTCATATCATATGAAAATATATATAATATAATTCATTTTGTTATATCTGTAACTAAAATACTATTATATATTCCAAAAGTCATATATTCAATAGTGTTGATGCACTCTTATTATGTATGCGAAGCTCTGCGATGTAGAAATACTGTCAAGTTACCTTTCTGATATAAGTGTAGGAGATATGCTTTCCGTCCAGGCGTTGATCACCAATCCTCTTGATTGGCATCACTTCTATGACAAAATATCCGTTATCAAGAAAG
>JBKPPX010000079.1:0-3950 GCA_046733815.1 Thermoproteota archaeon
GTATAATACTCGATGTACTTTCCCAGAATTTTAATAGCGTAATTGGAACAGACATTGATTACAGATCGCTTCACTATTACAAAAATAATATCCCAAATAATGTTATGCTGGTTTGTTGTGATGCCGCTTCTACTCTTTGTATTAAATTTGATTTTATTGTAAGCAATCCTCCATATCTACCGGATCTCAATAAAACAAATAAAGATCGTGCTATAGATGGAGGGCCCACAGGTATCGAATACACTCTCCATTTAGTACAATCAGCTATTTCGGTTCTGGAAAGAAAAGGCAAAATATTGACTATTATTTCATCTTTGTCTCACATCTCTAAATTAGACAAATTGATAATAGAAATGAACTTAATGAAAAGGATCGTAAAAGTAAGGAAGATGTTTTTTGAGACACTTTTCCTAGTTGAAATTAGTTTCAGAAATTCTTGATTTCTAATACCTATCTTTTCAGAATCTTGGCTGCTCTATTTGCTACTTCTTCTGCCATTCTAGACAGAGTAGAATTTCCACCTAAGTCATAGGTAACGTACACATTTTCATTGATAACGTTCTCTGTCGCTTCAAAGATTGCATTCGAAATCTCTTTTTCTCCAAGATAATCCACCATCAATGCCGCTGACAAGATTGTGGCCACAGGATTTACCTTATCTTTTCCTGCATACTTTGGAGCACTACCATGTGCTGGTTCAAACATTGCATAATCGTCACCATAATTTCCTGAATATACACATCCTATCGAACCTACATGTCCTGAGGCACATTCAGAGATTATATCCATGAATAAATTGGTACTAATTAATATGCTGTTGTTAAATCGTTGCGGGTTCTTAACAAGTTGCTGTGTCATATTATCTACATAGTATTCCTCTACACTGATATTTTTAAAATTTTTTTGAAACTTTTCTATAGCTGTCCAAAATATTCCGTCAGTCTCTTTTAGTATATTCCTTTTTGTAATTGCATAAACCTTTAGAAAATTCCGTTCCTTTGCTATTTCGAAACCTTTCTTTACTACTCTTTCGCACCCCTTTTTTGTTATTTTGCGAATAGCAATAGCAGAATCATCGCTGGTTTTGAATTCAATGCCTGCGTATAGTCCTTCAGTAGCTTCGCGTACACAAATAAAATTGAGCTGTCTTTGAGCACTCTTATACGTCTTTATAGGCCTGACATTGGCATATAATTCAAATTTCTGTCTAATACTCACCGCAACACTTCGTGGAGCATTTGGCTTAGGAATAGTGGTGGTTGGACCCTTAAAACAAGCATCACTATCTTCAAGTAACTTCCAAACCTCTTCTGAAATATATGAATTCCCACCGGTTTCCTGCCACCATTCAGATCCCGCGTCAGCTAAAATTAACTCTATCCTGGTATTGCATGCTCTCAAGACTTTGATCATCGCCTTGACTAATTCTCGACCCGTACCATCTCCTCGAAGTATTGCCGCGCTTTTATTAGCCAAATGAATCAAGTCTAGGGCAAAATCCTCTCTATTTATATCTATTTAGATCTTAAATGGACTCTTACTACTAAATCATTGGTAAAGGGAGGAATATCTGATGGCTTAGATACTTTAGTAAATTCACCTTTTTCAGAATAGTATGAATATTCAATGTTGAAGTTTTCAAGTACCAATATTTCCTTTTTTGGAATTCCTGTGGAATTATCTATTACCGATATTGTTCGATTATCATGTGAATATATTTTCATAAAATCGTCTATCGTCAGCCTGATGGGTCTGATATACTGAATATGAAGTACTTCTCCGACAGCATCGGTATGAATAATACGCAAGCATTCTTTACCTTCTTTCCAAAGCTTACCTATATCATCAGGCATCAATTTTGTATGTCCATCAACTATTATTTGTATTCTAGGATAAACGTTAAATGTGTCGGCAGCATTTTTTTTCAGGCATACATCGAGTACAGGAGGATGAGGAATGAAGTGCATTATCAAAATACCTGCAAGAGTTGCAGCGCCTACTATCACTGGTGGTAATAAAATTTGTTTTTTGCCTAGTTTCCTTCTGGGTTTTTCTTCTTTAACTTTCCGCTTTGGCATCTAAAAAAACTACCTGTATTCAATACTAACCAAGTTATTATTGCTTTTCTATCGTTTGTATTTGTATGCAAAGTTATTGTGAAATGCAGCATCATAATATAGCTATTTTCTAAACTATTCACATCAACGAAGTTTTTAATGAGGATATTTATTGATATTGTCATCGATGAGTGGAAGGCATGTTGGAGTTCAGATGCTGTAATAGTTACAGATGAGCAGATATGACTGCCTACTTTTTTAAATTTGATCATGCTCCAAGAGAAATTATGGCCCCTCATAAGTATAAATCTGATAATTTTTTCAAGCAAATTATCATCCTCGGGATGTTGGTTATTGCCTTTTACGATTATATCACTCTCTATTCTGTATATTTAATGATCTTACTTTTGTTTTGCTCCAAGACTAAAGAAGCCATTTACCTGTTAATACTGAACCATTTCCATATTGATTAAAGAACTTAAACAACTCGATTCCCTAACTATATATAGATAATTTATATTGTTGACAGTAATTTGCAGATATTGTAGTGATTGTTATATTGATAAAGTAGTTCTATGTTGTTTTAAACTATTTGTTAATAATTAATATCGATGGTGCTAGTAGAGGTAATCCAGGATTATCGGGAATAGGAATTGTAATAACCAAAGAAAATTTGAAAATAATAGAGCACAAGGAATTCATCGGCTCTAAGACCAATAATCAGGCAGAATATATGGCATTAAAAAAAGCTATGCAGATCTCTTTAGGTTTAGATGACAGCATCACAATTCTATCAGATAGCCAACTTGTTGTTAATCAGCGAACGAAACATTACAAGGTGAGAAATAAGCAACTAAAAAATATATTTAGAGAAATATCTAATCTTGAGAAATATTTTCAAACTGTTTTGTATAAATATGTGCCTAGATCGGAAAATCGATATGCAGATCTGCTGGCAAATCAAGCGATAGACGAACACATTAAATATGAAAACGCCAGCATTTAGAATGGATGGCAGCAGTGAAGATTCAGAGTTACGTCTGATTTTGCAAAAGCAAAAAATGCAGAGAAGGCATTTGACTGAGCTGCCATTATATAATAAAGAATCTGTATGTAATTAATCTGAAGAAATAATTGTACCTTTTTCATTTGATTTGAAATGTAAGCATATAACAAGTACATTCGCTACGCTCCACTCCATGAGGTGATTTCTAATCCACTGCTTAGTTGATTGCTAGGTATTTTTTTAATCTGTTATAACAATCCCGATACGTAGTAAGCTAGTATTTAATATCACTACCATCAATAGAATACATAATCTTTGTACACCCCATAATACAAGCAGGGAAAAACCTCAAGACAACTACACATCGGTAATGAACTTTTTATTTAGATCGCTAGGTTGAGAAGATTACTAAAAATAACAATAAAAATTACCGTCATCTGGCTGTTTAACTTGAAATAGCTTAATCTAATGACCTAGCAATGAGTACACACCTCTATGTATGTAAATATATAGATACCTATTTTCCTAGCCAGATATCTTATTTTTTATGTAATTTTTAAGCTAAATATACCTAAAGGTTTATCTAACGAAAAAAATGATAATCTTAAAGTTGTTAAACAAACGTGAGTCAAAGATTCCCAGTGCTATCAAAGACATTGCAATCGTTGCTATAGGAGTTGTAATTGTTTGGGTAGGTATCAGGTTGGTATTTGATACTGCCAATCCGTTTTATATAGTTTCAAGTGGCAGTATGGTGCCTAACCTAAATGTTGATGACGTATTAGTGGTGAGAGATGGCGACTCATTTAAAAGTCTAAAGCTTGGAGATATTATAGTTTTTCACAGGCCTATTGGCGGTGACAGGGTAATAGTCCACAGGGTGGCAG
>JBKPPX010000080.1:0-1739 GCA_046733815.1 Thermoproteota archaeon
CAAGGAAGAAGTTATTATTAGAAAGAAACCAGTTATAGAAACTCGTACAGTAACTGAAGAAGTAAAGAGTGAAAAAGTTAAGGTTAAAAGAGGTAAGGAAGAGGGAGAGGAAGAGATAGAAGAACAAGAGATAGGATAGAATATGAAAATTTTATATCCATATACCATCATCACTTTTTCATTTAGATAATATATCTTTAATTCTACCTGATATCATTAGAGAATATTTGGCAGAAATCTATGGTTGTGTTTATAAATATATCCTGTGTCTACACACATTTATAATATTAAATATAAACGACTGAATTATTTTAAACTAGTCTAGATATGGAAAATACCAATTTCATAATACGTGAAATAGAACAGGCAGATTTAGAGAATGGCTTCTTCCAAACTCTCTCAAATCTGGCGATGCTAGGAAGAATACGTGATGATCTTGAGCAGGCAAAAAAAATTCTGCAAGAAATTAAGTCCTATCCACTTTATAAGATCTTTGTAGCAGTGAAAAATGACGATGCAGGGATAATAGGTTCGATTACTTTATTAATTGAACAGAAGTTTATCCATGATGGTGGCAAATCAGGGCACATTGAAGATGTTGTTACAAGAAAAGAATATGAAGGAATAGGTGTCGGTTCAGCTTTGGTATCTGCTGCTCTGGCATTTGCAAGAGAAAAGAATTGTTACAAGGTCATATTGGATTGTTCTGAGAAAAATGTACCATTTTACGAAAAAATTGGATTTAGAAGAAACGAGATTTCCATGAGATATGACTTGATACCATAATAATCTTTGGCTCCATTTTAATTTAATAAATGTAATAAATTAAGAGCCAGATAATATTGATTATAATAACTTCAAATACAAATTCGTCCGTAACTGTAAAAGAGGTCAATATCTTTACAACCAATTAATTATAGAATTTTAACAATATTTGGCTCGTTATAAAAATATCAATATATTGAGTAGTTTACTATCTGCCTATTTCCTGAACTAGTAATATGACAGTATTAACATCTAGATCAAGCTGGTCAGCAATCATCTCCTCCGGAATCCCAGATTCAAGAAGATTCCTCAGTATTTGTTTCTTTTCAGCATTTACTATATTAGATGGTGGATATAGTGATAATTCGGAGTCAACTGATTTAATATATTTTAAGATGATATCTATCAGTTCGTCTGAGTTCCCTGCATTATCAACTGAAATCATGAGAACATGTTCCTTCACCGGAATACTGATCATTTTTACTTTATTATAATTATAAACAACTGAATTCAATTTGCCTAGTTCTGATGAGAACATATTTCTCAAATCGACAATATATGCAGCCTGGGAAAAACTGATTTCTGGATTTCTTCCTTTAAGATGTTCTTCCATACCTGGCCTCGTACTACTTGCATAAAGATGTCCCGACTTTTCCACTATTCCTGCAAATCTGATGGCAGGATGAAGATCCAGTATATTTTTAGAGAACTGCTCTGCTTTCATATTCTAGATGGTAAATTATTGATCATATAGTCTTTTTGCAAAGTAAATGAAATTATTTTCCTTAACCGCTTAGGCTATAACATAATAACATAGTAATTTATGATATCATATTGTATAGTTTTGCCATCATCGTTGCTTATTGATTGTGATACTATAATAAGCAACAGAGATTGTTTGAATTAGAGCTTGACAACAATAAGAATACATTGGTCGACTCTTTTTTATTGTCAGATATAGCTAATAGCGATAG
>JBKPPX010000081.1:0-3508 GCA_046733815.1 Thermoproteota archaeon
CTATTGGCATGCTTATAGAAATACTATTTTTAGTTCCTTCAATTTTAACTCCTGTATTTCCCATTACCGCAACATTTGCTATTGTAATTCCATGTGATGATGGTGTTGTATAGGGCTGTAGTTGTCTGCCTATATCCAATGATGTGGTGCCATTAGGACTGGTTCTTGTTGATGTTGACGAAGATAGCTCTTGTTCTTTCAAGTTGTTCTGAACTGACATAGAATAATTATCAATAGCAACTGTCCTCAGTTCCTTTACAATTCCAATGGTTCTAGTGTCATGAAAGTTCTCTGCTGTAACGAAGTCAAAAGGGTTTATAACTACGTTGGAGTTAACAGCAAACCAGAAGCTATCCATTGTAATAGGAAATTTATCCGAAACTATTGTCTGTCCGACTTCTGTCAAGCCTGGAGGATTTAGCGAAATTTTGGGTTCAACATTATAATTTATATTATTTTGCCGATTTTGTAATTCCTCATTATTAGCCATAATTACAATTATCGTTAAAGTCTATTTAACATATAAGCCTTCGATAATGATGAATGAGGAGCTAATGAAATTATAAAAAATTATCAATTTTAGGAGAATCAATGGATGCTGAAGAGGAGCAGAGATGGAAAAGTGAGGGAATAGCATCAAGAATAAGAAATAGAGAATAAGAATTGTAATAAGAACAAGTACTCTTACTAAACAGTCTCACGCCATGCGCATTATCTTTATTCTGCTAATCAATGAATAAACAAATTACTCTAAATGCCTTTAGCTATCAAATCATGAGACATTGTATTAATTTTGTAAAGAAAATAGAAATACAACCTGCATACAAAGAAGTATATGTTATTGGCAAAGCGACGGAAGGTTTTCAATTTTAAGGATCCAAATATTTTTTATATTTTGATGATTGTCTTTTAATCAAAGGCAGTTTCATGCATAACATGAGCTGCACCTTTATTGTAAAACTGTTAATGGAACTGAGGATTGGAATATATGCCTAGGATAAAATAAGAGAAGAGAAATAAAGATAGAGTTCGATTGTAAATTCCTTTAAGTAACTGTGTCCATTAGTCAGTAATCTATATTATTTTCCTCCTTTCTCTTCTGCTCTTTCTTCCACTCTTTCCTGGATTCTAGGTTGCTCTTCTTCTTGTTTTTCCTCTACCTTTTTATTGTTATTTTCCTTAATCTTAGATTGATGTTCATTCATTTCTGACATATCAATAGTTAAGTTATATGGGTTATAATATTTTACATGTCTTTTCTCTTGATAAATAAACTAAAAATACAGGAATTAGCAATCAAGCAGAGACAGACTAAAGTTTTAAAGGTTTTCTTTTCTTTTCTTTTCTTTTCTTTTTATAGGCTTTGCAAATGAAAGCTCATATCCATCTGGTTCATATACATGGAAGTATCTCTCTCCCCATGGACCATCCATTGGTTCATTTTGAAACGATATTGTATTTGCGATGCCTTTATTGCTTCTCAAATATGAATATAGTTTATCCACATCTTTGGTATGGAAAATTATCCTTCCAAAATGTCCTTTATTTTTGTTCTGCTCACCGTGATTACAATTGTCGGCGGTTACACTTAGTTCTAGGTTTAGATATAATGTAGGAATACCTTTGCCAATTTGATATGTGGTAAAAGAGTCAGTAGATGACCCGCCATATACTAACTTAAAGCCTGGTATCTGGGAGTAAAAATTACAAGATCTCTCCATATTTTTGATTATTAATGTTACAGCAGATATCCTATGTACCTCAGTCACAATTTATATGGTTCATTCTAGTAAATAGAGAGGAGTAATATATTATCATTAGCGCCAGAGTCTCTATTTATTGTTTCTTTTAACCATTAAATCCATCAGACATAAATCACCAAATACAATATGTCTCGATAACGTTGTTTGGTGTCTAAAACTTGTTTTACGACGATACTACTCTGAGCGTATCAATGATACCCAAGTATCAACACGGTAGCAAGAAAAAGAAAGAAATATGACATTATATTCAACGCAGCACTTGACTCTCTTGCCAAAAAGGAAACGAGTTATCCTAATATTGTGCAGGCTGTAAAAGATAGTTCGGGAAACAACTTTGAAGGTTCAATTCGATAGTATATTATTGAGATTATTAGGCTTGACCTAGAAGCAGTAGAAAGAATACAAAGACAAAACCTCAATTATATAGAATAATTAGAAAAAGAGAATGAACCTATTTATTAGAACGTATCTCATAAATTAGTATTCTGTGGTATTGAGTACGATTTCATAGAAGTTCATCTTCTCCAAAGAGCAATAAATCGCTAAATGTTATAATTTTCAATTTCACTGCTCTTATTTTGTAATTGTAGTAGTTTGTACTCTTCTAGAAATAATTTATTCTCTTCCAGCACTTACATAATACCGTAATAGTATCATATTAATCGATTAGATTATTAATCTATAATTGGATAATTTTTATCCATTTCTATATTTGTCATATCTATTGATTGTACTGTTTCAGATTTATTATATGCTACTTCTTCCGCTATGGGAGAAGTCATTGTACTCAGATTGACTCTATAATAATCAAGCTTATCTGGATCGTATTTTCGTACAAGTTCAATATTTTCACCTTTATTTATTCTCTGCATAACAACATTACGATGTACATAGCTTGTTACATATGAATAGCCGCGGCGCTTTGCCTCCGTGAGAAATTCCATTCTAAGAACGTGACCACCCGTTTCTCCCCAGAAACCTGGCTTGATACTTATCCATTCCATATATGCAGTATTTTTTTTTCCTAAATTCGTGTCATGTGTGCCATGTCTAATCTCGTAATTTTCTAATGGTCCACCCTTTACGTAACCTACTATTTCTTCGGAGATCTCATCATTATTATCCTTGACTCTAAGGGAGATTAGTATTGTATCATTACTATCAAGTGATTTTCTAAATTGTTTTTCACTGCTGATACCTACTGGCATATGTGATTCTCTATATATATCAAGCACGGATTCTTTTGTATGGGGATCAAGACCATCTTTGACTTTAACTTTTTCTGTCACAGTTATCAGGCTTATTTTGTTTCTTCTAATTGAATTTCTTATATCGATCTCTTTCACCCATGCTTCCTTGAAGGCCGCTACATTATCAAAGAAGTTTTTCTTGTAACCATCGGGTACTGCATACAATACGCGTTCGAACATTTCTTTCTCTTCCTTTAAGATGCTAAAATACTTGACAGATTCTTCATTTATACGTGATGGATGCCAGCCAAGAGCATGAGCATTAGTACGGGCAAGTTCCATAGAACGTTCAAGACCACCTAGCGCATATCCCGCGATACGTTCTGAAACAGACAAAAACCATCCTAGATCTTTATAATGTTCTCTTGTGTCGATATCGTCCTCAGATATTCCTGCATAGTTGAATAATTCTTCCATTCTTTTTTCTGCGTGTTGTGCTATCTTACCTCTAAAGGGATATGCAGTCCTATGTATTATTGCAATTACAATGTCAAT
>JBKPPX010000082.1:0-2907 GCA_046733815.1 Thermoproteota archaeon
CCTCTGTAGGCTTATGGTCCTGTATATGGTAACATTGATTGATATGAACATATATGCTATTGAATAAATTCTTGTGATAGCATATTTCCTGCGTCCCGAATCTTCTACATCTATTTGATTACGTATGCCTTTGACAATATGTCTCCTTTGTTGCATATAATCTATTTTGTTATCTATAAGAGCTATAGCTTTTGTGGCTTCAGTAACGAATAGGGTATCATCATTATATTACCACCACCTAATGACAGATCTCAAGTGTAAATTGCCTAAGGATAGTTAGTATCATGTATACTTCAATCTTCGAATAAATTTTATAAAGAATATTTGTAAATACAAAGATTAGAAAAATGGCCTAATGGGAATACAATTATAAAAGTTTGTCTATTATAGGGTATGAATAAAACAATATCTGCTATAACAAATCGGTAAAGATAAATTTATCAATTACAATTAAAAAATTGATTAATCCTTTGCATCTATCTGTTACAGAATATAACAGTAGGCAATTTTTAGTCGTCGTTTCAATTGTAGTTTCTTCGTTAATAATAGATATATCGCTTAGCAATATTTCTGATTTAATAAGTGTATCTACTAGCTGGGGCTTTGTCGCCTTTATTGCTATAGCAATTGTATATGCAGTAGGACAGTATCTGATTTTAGAGTTCGTGAAGCAGAAAAGTAAGAGGATAAGAATGAAGTCACCACTTTTTAATAAACTAAGTACAATAATTACAATAGTACAGTATGTTCTGACAGCCATTATTGTATTTATAATTTTACAAATATTTGTGAATTCCTTTTACTATACTTCCATGTTAACTTGGAGTTCGTCAATCAGCTATGCAGTAGCCAGCATTATAATGGTGATACTTGCATTGGAGTTCTTTTCTTGGTACAGGTCAAATAGAAATTTTATACTCTTGTTATATGGTGTATCATTTATAATTACTAGTATCAGTATTGCATCCTCACTTGTTTTTTTCACCATTATACTACTAGATATGCCAGATAAGATAACAAGTCCATCGCCGTCAGAACGTACTTCAGAACAAAAAGAAGTTGGCCATTCAGAACAAAAAGAAGTTGGCCATTCAGAACAAAAAGAAGTTGGCCATTCAGAACAAAAAGAAGTTGGCCATGGACCAGATATCAGAGAATTTGATCAATCTACAATATTAGGTAAAGTCCAGACTGTCTTTGTTACATCTCATATTGTGAGCTTTTTGTCATTGTGGGGTAGCACAGCCATGCTTTTACATACTTATTCTAAAAAGTTAGGTAAAGTCAAATTCTGGACTATCATCACTATTCCTATAGCATCTTTTCTAAGTATCTTTATTATTGTAACTCCATTTGTGCTGAGTTTATCATATGGTAGTGGTGATATGGACACGATTTTCAAAATACTAGTAGATGCTTTAGGCTATACACTACCTGCAGTAGTCAGCAGCATTTTATTTGGTCTCCCCTTTTGGATGATAGCGAGGAGTCTAAGCTATAATAGCACTTTGAAAGATTATATGATTATTGCCGCATCTGGATTTGCTCTTTTTGAACTTGCAACTACCGGTAGTGTAATGCTAGCATCTTATCCACCCCTTGGACTCGCCAGCGTATCATTTGTAGGATTATCATCCTATTTGATGTTCATAGGCACTTATTCAGCAGCAATTTCTATGTCTGAGGACGTAAAGCTACGTCAGTCAATTAGAAAATATGCCGAGGATGAATCAAAATTACTAGTTAGTATCGGATCGGCCCAGATGGAGCAGAAAATAGAGAAAAAGGTGATAGAGATGGCAAAAGACCATGCAGATAGTATTACAGAGCAGACAGGAGTCCAACTATCTCTTACAGAGCATGACATGAAACAATATCTGTCTACGGTATTAAAAGAAATTAAAGTATTACAAAACGTTGATGAAATCGTAAAGAAAGGAAGAGATATTTTGGAGAGATCTACAGAGTTTTTAGCTTGTTCAAAATTTGGTGGAATGCGATTAGTCTATAACAACTACTTTGACATGTATGAAAAAGTGATGATGAATAAACATAAAAGAGGAGAACACAAGGGCATAAGATGGGTTACTTCTATTACAGACCAAGATAGTGCAGATCTCGTTAGAATATTTCTCAATATAGATGTGCAGATAAGACATGTCAAAAATATGCCACCAATTGATTTTGCTGTTTCGGATAAAGAAATGATGGCTACAATAGAGAAGATTGAAGGTGGCGAAATGGCTCAAAGTCTATTAGTCAGCAATGAAACAGCCTACGTTAAGCACTTTGCTTCTATTTTTGAAGAGTTGTGGAAGGACGGAATTGATGCTTCATATAGAATAAGAGATATTGAAGAAGGAGTAGACCAAGCTAATATAGAGATTATTTCAAATCCAAAAGAAGGAATAAAACGTGCTTGGAGTATTATAAAATCAGCAAAAGAAGAAGTATTGATAATGTTTTCCTCAGCTAATGCTGTGCGTCGCCAAAAAGAGATGGGTGGGCTGCAATTATTAAAAGAAGCATCAGAGGAGCATGGTGCGAAGGTAAGGGTACTAATTCCTGCAGACCACGATATTACATCAACAACAATAAAGGAATTAAAGTCGACATATCCTCAGGTTGATATTAGGAGCATAGACAAGAATCTAGAGACTAGAATTACAATAGTATTAGCTGACAAAAAGGAATGTGTTATTGTAGAACTAAAGGATGATACAGAAGATAATTCATATAATGCATCAGGCTTGACTACATATTCTAATAGCAAGTCAATAGTTTCATCATATATTTCTATTTTTGAAAGTTTTTGGAAACAAAGCGAGTTATATGAACAACTTACAGAAGCTAACGAACAACTAAAAGTTCATGACAAAATACAGAATGACTTCATCAATATAGCAG
>JBKPPX010000083.1:0-1703 GCA_046733815.1 Thermoproteota archaeon
CCGACCGATTCAACCATATCGTATGAATAATCTTCTATTAGATCTTGTGCTCGCTGTACACGGTGGGTGGGATCATTGGCAGCACCTCTAAACTCACGGCGAATGCATCTGTCGGCGGAATTTTATGGGCTAAAAAAGGAAAGGACGGAATTCTCGACAACTTGGTAGTCCAAGTAGATTGCCATCGGCAGTACGCCGTCTTCATCTCATCGAATTACGCAGCATCTATACGCCAAGCCGAACGACAATCGAGACTATAGATGGAACGATTATTGAGATCCGCGACAATCCACGAGCCGCATTCAAAGGGCATATGCTGTAGAGACTAAGTGGGACAACCTACATCTAGTCTATTTTAGTGGTTATGCGATGTGGACGTATTTGACGTCACCAATCCTGCTCAGGCTGCCGAATGTTTGGACAGAATAGATTGAACCATGGCATGAACAGGGCGACGTATGGCGTCGGCTCAAAGTGACATTCCCGCCGGAGATTGCGACCCACAGCACGGAGCAGGTTTTTACTTTGACAAGGAGGGTTTACTGAGGCGACAGGATTACAATGTAGATGTCCTCGGAGGCGCTCCTTCGGCTAACTATGCATCAGAGTATAAGAAATTTTCAGGACTGGTCATTCCTACCCGTCGCAGAGTCTATCGCTGCCGGCCAGACGATCAGCCAGTCTTCGACAGTGTCATTGTGGCGATTGATTTCCATGAAATCAAGGTGGATTAAGACAATTCTTACATTATTGGTTCTGGACATTGAAAATGGTTTTATCTTGCTTTAACATCTTTATATTATGAAACGATCTCCTAAAGAAGTAGACATGATAATACTTCTAAGATTCTAAAGCCTCTAGTATCTTCATATGTGATCTCTTAGCTGCTCTGGGTACAATGCAAGGCAATGTACTCATCATACTATTATAACAAACCGAGGGCCAGGTTCTGTGATGGTCGGAAAAGATAAACCCGCATTCCATGCTTCACATCATGTGACTGCAATAACGTTTCTCTTGATTGGTATTATTGCGACCAGCATATTATTTGTTTGTATATTAATATTAAACCAAAATCATACTGCAATGGCACAACAACAACAGCCTATTTTAGAAGGTATATCTTTTCAGATTGATAACATGACATTTTCTCATCATACGGCTTCTGTTAATGGTATTCAAATGCACTATGTTATTGGAGGACATGGTGATCCTATAGTCTTATTACATGGATGGCCAGAAACATGGTATGCATGGCATCATGTAATGCCGGCTTTAGCTAAGAACTATACTGTTATTGCACCTGATCTTCGAGGCCTTGGAGACTCTTCAAAACCACTAACTGGTTATGATGGTAAGACCTTAGCTGAAGATATACACCAACTAGTTACTCAGTTAAGGTTTAACACAATTTTCCTAGTGGGTCATGATATTGGAGCATTTGTAGTCT
Source organism: Thermoproteota archaeon (assembly GCA_046733815.1). Taxonomy (GTDB): domain Archaea; phylum Thermoproteota; class Nitrososphaeria; order Nitrososphaerales; family Nitrososphaeraceae; genus JAJNBK01. The sequence continues at coordinate 1,451 of JBKPPX010000083.1, forward strand.
ATCCTTACGCGGCTGCACATCCTACGGAAGTAAAGAGGTTAGTGGTAATGGAAGTCCCGCCTCCCATTACCGGTTTCTTCCCTCCGCCCTCAATGCCATTATGGTGGGTCATATTCCATCAAACACCGGACGTACCAGAAGCCCTTGTGCAAGGAAAAGAGATGATGTATTTATCATGGTTCTTTCACAATCTTGCGTTTAATCCAGCTGCGATAACGCAGGCAGATATTAACGAATATGTTAGCCATTATTC
>JBKPPX010000084.1:0-5070 GCA_046733815.1 Thermoproteota archaeon
ATGTGGCGGAGTAACTGTTGGCGGAACAAGCGCGGCCGATGACTATGGTTGTCCACCAGACCCCGATTATTAGAAGCAGAGAGACTCTCTAATGTTGCTCCAACATTAATGCAAACGCACCAGGTAGGAGAGGAGGATGCATGTAAGATTGTCATTCAATAAGGAAATAATATTGTATTGCAAGATATATTGCATATACCCGTTAACTGTAGTTAACCTCGAGTAACTAAGGAGAAATGCACTTTGCTTTTTAGAAGGATTTACGAGCTGGTTAGATATTTTTCCTTCTTATATTATTCTGGAACATCTAAAAAGGGTAAACTTTCATAGCATATGTTTACGTATATCGGTTCAGAAGAAGTATGATGAGTAGTCTAGATTCCATCCCTGTTTCCCGGGTTATGACGCGGGAAGTTAAAACAACACAAGAAAATGAGATAATACAGCAGGTATGTAAAATAATGATTCAAAACGATATTGGTAGTGTTATAGTTGTTGCTGCTCAATCTGTTAACGCCCAGAGTCCTGTCGGGATAATTACTGGAAAGGATATTGTAAGGAATTTGGCTGAAAGACCGATATCGTTTTCATCACCAGTAAACCAACTGATGAGCAAGCCAATAGTAACCATTCATCCTAACGCCTCACTTCAAGACGCATTGGGGACAATGCAGGGAAGAAACATACGCAGACTTCTTGTAATGAGTGACGATGGTAACAACATAGCAGGAATCATAACAGATAAGGATATTATCAGATATATGACAAGAAATGAACCTACATCTTCAGGTCTTATTAACCAGGAAATGCTTGCCAAAAATAAAGAGATGGCTGAACGTCTTCATGCTACCCTGCTCGACGATATCTTGCATAAAAGACCGTAAAGAATATCATATACAGAGGATAGTAGGAACGGAGAAGAATAGTAATCCGCACTGTTCTCTGTATTATATCCCAATTCCGCTAGATACAAGAAGAAGCATTTTTTGGCCATTTCTTTATGAACAAATTTGTTGAAGGGGGCCGCATCCCTTTCTGTAAGTGACTATAATTTTTTTGAGATAGGAGCTAAAAAGCGAAATAATGCTAGTGCGAAAAGCACTATTAGACTGCAGCGAGAAGCGTATGGAGTATGAAAATGTGGCATGCTAGGTTGTATACAAAAACACGTGCGCGCGCACTAATACCACTTGTCTCTAGGCTTTTGACTGCACAAATTCATCAATATGATAAAAAGAGTTGAGCAGAATTAGATAAGGTAGATCTAGGATAAGTCTTAAATTATTTTGATGTTTAGGCTAGTATTATGAATACGATATTGCGGATACTCATTCCAGCAACTCTAGTCCTGTCACTAATGTACGTGGTGTCAGGTCCCATGCAGTTGCTACCGCTGCAACAACAGGACAAGTCGGCTTATGCTCAAGGATCTGAGGTAGCTAACTCTAGTCCTATCGCTGCAGTCATCACTATTAATAAAGACATGCAGGGGAACGTAATTTATGTACCAAACAATCTGACGATAAAAGTAGGTGAGGAAATATTTGTGCTAAACAATGTTACGGATAATCAATCGGTGACAAATGGAATGGGTCCTAATGACCCGCTTGCAGGGAGATTTTTTGATACTGGTCCCATTTCCCCAAGAGGGTTTGCAGAATTCGTAGTATCTAATCTAAGTCCGGGAAACTACACGTTCTACTCAACTAACAGTACCTCTACCAAAGGAGTTTTAACAATAGAACCCAATAGTTGATTGGAATAGTAGCAAAAACAGGCAATAGTGCAAAATCCTGCCTGCACTACTGACTACTTTTGGGACAACAGTGGAAACTAATGTTTTCGTTGTACTGGACTACTGAGGCTTTGAGAGTACACTATTGAGGATCATGGGGCTCATACCAAACCTATCTTCTTCTTCTTTCAGTATGATTTGCTGCTTGATGTCTTTTTGATTAAGAGATGCAATCAACAATATAACGGGTACAAGTATAGTAAGGCATCTTGATACTGCTGCAGTAGCCTTCGAGTTCTGTATTTTGCATGCCCCTTTTGAGGCTGTTGGCTATTTGCTCTGTGTTCCCAAAGAGAGTGTTAAAGAGAACTATAGCTTCCATACTTCATAACCCCACCCTCCGCTAGTCTTTCCTGTAAGTGATACCACCGTCAGTCGTTGTTGTGGTTGTGGAGCTGTGCCTTCTACTGTCTACCACTGTGATTATGGCTCCTATTATTAGTGTGACAACTCCTACTCCAGCCAATACTCCGCCTGCAATTATCATGCCAAGCCCCCATCCTCCTCCCATCATGTTATCGAAATTAGGTTTTGAATCAGGTCCAATAAATGGCATGTATCCAAATGCTCCATTAACACTGACAGTTCCTGTTCCAAGATTTGATATCGTGACTGTATGAACTCCTGTTACTTCTGGCGTGAAGCTGGTAAAGAATGAATTACTAAATTCATTGCTGCTTACTACTCTTCCATTGGGATCTGTTACTTCTTCTTTCAATCTTATGTCTGAAGACTGCGTTGAAGGTATTTGTTGCTGTTGTGATGGTAGCGGTTGTAATTGGGTTTGGTCAATACCAATTGCTAGGGATACTGGACGATCTAATTGATCCACATTTATCCTTGTATCTACCGATTTCCCTGCATCTACTGAAGTCTGGGCTACTATTGTGTTATCTCTTAGAAAAGAGCCAGCGAATTGAACAGCCCATACTGCAGATATAATTATTCCTGCTACTAATAGGACCGCGCCAGATATTAGTATAATATATCCCCGTTTCATCTTTGGACCGCTCCTAGCATGAACTGAACACCGCCAACAACAAGAAGTATTCCTGCTATCTTTGTATAGAGGTGGTATCTTTTGTCAGTGCGAACTATTTGCACTATGCATTTTCACTCCTTCATGTATGTGCCATTCTCGCTGATTCTGATCTCTTTTGTTTTGATTACAATAGTATCTGCTGCCCTACTTAGAAGTCTCTGTCTCTTTTCGTTTGTAAATATCCATCCAAGTATTACATCTATTGGCAGCAGGAAGGCTTTGCCAAAGCTCTGTATAGCAACACTTCTTATGTCAGCCAAGTTGCCAGCCAAGTCCGTTGTCTTTATTTTGAGTAGCTTCTTGCCTATCGACTGTCCAGTAGTAGATTCAAAATATAACCAGTATGCAAAGAACAGCAGGCTTTGAACTGCAAACCTAACAGCTCCTAAGCCAGGATTTCCCTGAACACCTTGATTAAAGGCAAGAGGTGCATATGCTATTGCAAATATTATTTCAATTGCTATAGTTACTATGATAAAGTCGACAAGCCATGCCCAGAACCTTGTACTCCATCTTGCTAGTACTATCTCAGGTCCTCTACTTGGTTGTCCATTAGATCTATCTTTTGGTTCTAGAGTCATATGCTTAGCTTCAAGCTTGTAGTATTATAAGATGACGGATGTTGTGCAATGCATTGCACAGCATTCCTCTCGCTTTAATAGATGATAAGGAACAACTGAAGTATGAAAGCGATAGTTCTGTTTGACACGCTCTATGGAAATATCGAAAGAATAGCAGCAACCTGTCTAGCTAACGAAATGGAGTTGCATTATAATGAAATATAAGCACATCGTGATACCTCGGTTCGGTGGATCCGAGATTCTCTCACTACTTGAGGATGATCTTCCTGAACCACGAGCTAATGAAGTGCGTGTAAGGGTGCTTGCTGCAGGAGTATCCGCTGCAGATATTTCTGTGCGAGAAGGGGTTCATCCAGAATCTATGAGTCGAAGGCCCCCATTCACATTAGGATGGGACGTTGTTGGCGTTGTTGACAAATTAGGAGACAAAGTATCAACATGGCAAACAGGTCAGATGGTCGCTGCTTTACCAATAGTTGGAGGGTATGCAGAATATATAATTCTGCCATCAGATGAGCTGGTACCAGTTCCCTCTGGTGTTGATCATGCTGAGGCTGTAAGTTTAGTCTTGAATTATACCACTGCTTATCAGATGCTCCACCGTTGTGCTGAGATAAAATCTGGTGAAACCATATTAATTCATGGCGCTGCTGGCGGTGTTGGCACAGCACTACTCCAATTGGGGAAGCTTGCGAACTTGAAAAAAATGTATGGCACAGCATCATATGAAAAACATGACATTGTATCCAGTTTAGGTGGTATTCCTATAGATTACAAGTCAGTGGATTTAGTTCAAGAGATTAACAAACTTACAAGTCATGATGAGGATGAGGGCGAACGGGGCGTAGATGTTGTATTCGACGGCTTTGGAACAAAATCGCTAAAGTCCTCATACGAGCTTCTTCGTAGCGGCGGTAGGTTAGTCGCTTATGGTGGATCATTTTCACCTATAGACATCGGAAATTACATGATGATGTTTACCTTGAACCTGGTTCCCGACAAGAGAAAATTTATCTTGTATAGCATACAAATGCTAAAAAGGCTAAAGCCTGATTGGTTCCAAGAAGATTTGATTTTATTATTAGATTTACTAAAGCAAGGGAAGATAAAACCTATCGTTGCAGCACGAATGCCTCTGAATCAGGCTGCTCAGGCTCAAGAATTACTGGCCAGAGGCTCAGTCAAAGGTAAGATTGTGTTGACTCGTAACGATCGATAAACTCTAAGCAGGTTGGTGTATTATAGTAAAGTCTTTCTATCCGTATCTAAAGAATCCTTTTAATGAATGATCGCAGGAAGCTGCGCCCAAAATCAGTACTATATTCATTTGTATTCTCACACAAAATTGAATGCTCATCCGACTGAATCATATTAACTAGAAAATCCACATCTTCTATCGTCTTAGCCATAGTTCCAATCTTTACACAATTCATGATATCTCGGGATTCATTCCATACTGCGTTCGCTATGACACTAGCAACTTCTGCCTCTACCTTGTGACTTGAAAGTAACTCATTTTTGAGATCTCATAGAATTGTTCATAGGTGCATGGCTCCAGCTCTACAATGAAGAATCTAGACAGCAGTGGGGACGACGACAATTTTTGATATTATTGCTTGTTGCAAAAAACTGATGTCTCGACAGTTTCTGAT
>JBKPPX010000085.1:0-2002 GCA_046733815.1 Thermoproteota archaeon
ATTTTGGAATGTCCTAATGTATTGAAGAATTTCTTGCATTCCACCTGATGTAAATGCATGCGGTATATCTAGATGGACCTTTAGGCCTGGAACGTTATCAATAATATATCTAAATTCATCAACTTTATGAATTCCATTCGAAGATGGAACATTCTCTAACATTATCTCTATGTTTAATTTTCTTGCATAAGCAATTATATCTTGCAAGCTACAAATCCAATTATCTAAAACTATTTTTCGCCTTTTGCCAATGTATAAGCCCTTAATATTGCTGTGAAAGTTAACGAAAGTCAATCCAAGCTCTTTTGCAACCTTTAGCTCTTCTATTGCTTCTAGAATCCAAGCTTGACGAACAAAATGATATTCAGTAGAAAGGTCTATCCAATGTGCAGTATGACCAATTGTTGATGGGACTTTAAATTTTTTAAGTAAATCAAGTATTAATGATTTATTGCTTAAGAGAGTCTGTCGATCTCCTTCTGGAACTTCTATTCCTATTTCTGTGTAATCAAAACCTAAATCATAAATATCTGTTATCTCTTTTACAATATTAATTGAAGGATTTGTTAGTAAACCAAATTTTGGAGTAGACATAGAGAATAATTAGAAATGAGGTATATATTGTATTATAATGCTAGTCATTCATAAATATAAAAACTTAGGCATTTACGTTCAGGGATATTAACTGATAGCTTGTAATTACAAGTTAAATCTTATTTATATTCCAGAGAATTTCTTAGCCAATTAAAGAAAATCTAGTTGCATGAGTTGTTGGATATATTTTATAGATATATATTCAATCCGAAACAATATTTAAGAGCTAAAAAACAGTAACTATATTTTTATCTTTATGCTATCATCTTCAATTTTAGTTTCATAGATCTCGATCATATGTCTTAATATGAGCCATTAGTCATCCTGCATGTTTCAAATACTTTTGCCAGGTTTTTGGTAGTGGTTCCATTTCTTGCGAAGGTGCCAGTAGAGGGTCTTTGATCTTTGTACCCGTAGTAATATCAAACCTTGTTCTATTGAAAGGGCATGTTACAATGTTATCATTTACAATATTATCCGATGAAAGTAATACATTCATATTACCACATGTATCATTTAATGCATAAAATTTTCTGTCTATCTTATGGCAGATGCCTCTCTATTATTGATCTTTTTGTATATATATGAGTAACACATCATATATGGTATCAGTTTTGAAGATATTTAGCAAATTTAAGATCGAAGAACTTTTACTATTAATATTAGTTACTTTTGGAGTAATCTTTATTTGTTATGCTTTTCCGGCGTATTACAGTGCTTTACAAGCACAGGCACAAGAAGTACAGCAGCAGCCGCTTTCACCTTTTATGGCAGGTGTAAAGATCTCTTCCCCTATGACAGGAAAAGAAGTCCCAGCTGGCCAGCTTACCGTCACTGGCATATCAACAGATAAAACTACTACTGATTGTACAGTATATATTGATTGGAATAATACAAAGCCTTATCAAACTGCTGTAGCAACAGGTCCAGCTGGAGTAAATGATTATTCTAACTGGACTTTTACATATACTGATAGATACCATCTTATTACGAACGGAACAAATAATCTAACTTCAAAATTATCATGTACTGATGAGAAGAATAAAGAGGCTAATTTAACAAAATGGTATAGTGTAGATGTCATAGGAATAGTACCTGGTCAAAATCAACAGCAACCAGTCCCAATAATAGGCAATAACCCAACATTAGGTAATGGTACAACAACAACAGCAATAATAGCATTAGGAGGGGGAGGAGAAAAAGAAGGCATAAAGGATCTGTTACCAAGTGATAGCGAAGATAGCAAAGATAAGAAAGATAGCAAAGATAAGAAAGATAGCAAAGATAAGAAAGATAGCAAAGATAAGAAAGATAGCAAAGATAAGAAAGATAGCAAAGATAAGTGAGGTGTCTTAACTTATATCAATATGTATTAAATACATAATCTAAATTTCGGAACAACTAAAGC
>JBKPPX010000086.1:0-8326 GCA_046733815.1 Thermoproteota archaeon
TCTTAACATCTTTACATTCTAAAACTCCGCTGGTGTTATAGGCAGCCTCCTTTACTTTCAAAACCAGCTTTGGTGATATGGTATCTGTCAGATCTAGTGCAGATCGATAGGAAAATGTAAAACTTAGGTAGGCAAGAAATACTCCAAGAACTATTGCTGCAATTGAATCACCGTTATTAAATCCTACTGTGACAAGCCACATGCCTAACAATACAATCCCCGTGGACAAAAGGTCTGTAAACGCATGGTAATAGTCAGCTTTCAAAGTTATGCTCTCGGCCCGTTTAGTAGCATATTGTAGAAGCGCTAGTCTAAAGCCATCAACTGATAAGGTATATATGACAGCAGCAAATCCTAACATGCCTGGTTTAACAAATGAACCATCATCTGCTCCAATTGTAATTCTTGCTAATGCCTCATATATAACAAAAATTGCTAATATGAATAGTGCAACGCCCCCAATAAAACCGCCAACGGTTTCTATTTTTCCATGACCATAAGTATGTTCAACATCCCTCGGTTTTAGAGCAAGCCTCGCTGCAATAAGTAAAATTCCAGTAATTGCGGCATCAAGTAATGCATGAGCACCGTCGGTAATCAGCGATAAACTGTTCGCAATGACTCCTGCACAAAATTCAAAGATAACGACTGAAACTATAGCAACAAGTGATATTCTCAGGACTTGAATATGTATAGGTTTAGCGCTGTTTATCCTTGCCTTTTCTACCACTGCCAACAATGACGCATGTGAAATTGATATTTAGATATTGTCCTTTTCCGCTTTGGATCACTATATTGAAACTTAAACTATATTATATGATAGCTATCTGACTGAGATGCTCATGATATTATCAAAGTTGTTTTTTGTTTGATCGTTCTTGTAAATCTTCAACGCTTTAATTATCCTTTCTCTTTCCGGAAGATGTAATATTTCATTCACTCTTTTTGAAACTGGTCCACTTAGAAATAATGACTGGGCTGCAGATGTTACGTTGCATATCTTCCTTTTCATACTAGAGCTTTCAAAATCAATGATGTTTGCAGTATCAGATAGTGACACAATTACGTGATGATCTAGACGACTTAATTCACCGTGATCTAGATGTGCTTTATCTAATTTATAGCATTGTTCCATCGTGCTGTTAATAACATTGCAGAGCTGTTCTGGATTGATATTTTGATGATTTATCCAGTTAATTATGCTCAAACCATCTATGTATTCCATTATTATAAGATTTTCTGAATAGTCTAATATACTAGGCCCTACACCAGCAGAATTTGCTATTCGATGTAAAGTGACCTCTCTGTCCATTGTTTTCCTACTTGCGTCCGTTCTCCTTATCTTAAGAGCACAAATTCTATCTTTGATCTGAGCTTTTACAACTAGACTTACACAACCTTTACCCGAAATCGCCATCCTCCCAATTTTTGTTCGACCAACAGAGAATATGAAGTCAATTCCATGCGAATATATTTCTTTTAAACGATTAGAATATTCTCTTTCACTAAAATGCGGATAACAAATAATAGTAGAAAGTTTTGGGGAATTCACATTAATGCTATCTGAAAAGACGGGGATCGGTAGTGAAAAGTTTGTAGATTGCATTCTTTACTAATCCGCGTAATTCCTTCTCATCCCCTGTATAAATTTTATGTGTCTTTTGAATATCTTCTGTCAGTCCCTTAGTAATCCCTGTATCTTTTTTTTTAGTCAAGATAAATTCTACATACTCTTTTGCGTTTATTGTTTTTCTCTGGACTAAACTTTCAACCTTCATTTCATTATTCACCCACATCAACAAAGATTTTTCGTTATTCTCTGAGATGAATGCGGAAGTGTCCCTTCTCCTGAAAATATGAGGACCTGTTCTTACCATGTATTGCGGCAGAGTAATTGTTTCTAACAGAAATACAAGTGCTGCATGTCCTTTTCCATCAATATCACTAATGCTTCGAATTATACGAAAATTAGCAGTGCGTAGTTGTTTTGAAATTGCGTTAAGACTCCTCTTTATCTGTCCCCAAATAATGTCTGGACTACGTTGGCTATAAATAAATTCGACTACGAGTAAATTTGAATATAGCGTCTTAGAAGACTCATATTTTTCCTCCTTTTCTCTGAAAAAGTCCAGTGATGGATTTTCCAAAAATGCCCTAGCTGCAAGTACAGCCTTGCCAACATTCTCTGCAGAAATTGCCGTCCCTAAATTTCTTGTATTGTCAATTGGATCGATTATTATAAGTTTACTTTGAAAAATTTTTAAAATGTCTTCATCAAACTTGCCGATAGAAATTACATTTTTATCTTCTTTTATATTTGATATTGCCTTTACTACAGACTCAAATGAACCATATTTTAAAATTAAAATCTCAGTAACATAACCACTGAAACCAGCAGTAGCAATTTCAGCTCCATAAACTCCAATTGATTTAAAGAATTTCTTCAATAGTCTTACTTGATTTTTCTTTTCATCATCTAAATTGGCCTTGATATATTCTGTATGGAATGGTGACCTGTCGGCAGCACTTTTCCATTTACCTTTTTCTACATTATAACAGGGCACAACATTAACTCTAATTCCTTTAACATGAGCTTCAACATATGGATGACTAGAATAGCGTAGACAGGGATTATACTCGCTCAGAGAGTGCTTTCCTATCTGCTTGGCAAGCTCATCGAATTCTTCATATTGAAGCGAAACATCAATTTTTACAAAGATGTCTATATCAGCACATTCCTCAGAGTTTCCACTTTTGTTATGAGTATCTTCTCGCTTTAACCAGGTACCCTTCGCAAAAGACCCACCAAAAACAACTTCTTTTATGATTGGAGAGGAATATTGTCTTACAAGTTTCATTGCTTCCTCAGCAATTGCTGTTAAACGCTGTACATCCTTAGGTGATGGTTGACAGAGCTGTAATGCTTGAGAAGTAACACAATTTATGTCAGTCAGAAGCATTCACCGTAAATATATCTGTATAAATGGGACCTGAAGAAGTGAGATCACTTTGTTTTAGATGGACTTTATTAATAATCTCAGAACCGAAGGTTATGCGATCATACTCTGACAACAAGTTGCTTGTTATCTTTAACTTTCCTGTCTTTGTACGAAAAAGTGTCATATGTGGTGTAAAAGCTTTGTCTGGCATAAAACCTATATCTTTCATTTTTGATCTTACTTTTTCAGCAAGGCCAATAAGTTTTCGGCCCCCTTCCGCATCTACCCCGAGCCAAATTACTCTGGCCGCATTTGAATCTGGAAAACCCCCGATACCAGTATAGATAATTTTAATTGGTTCAAACTGTATTTCTGATAGCTTAGTCTTGATTATCTCAATAGTATTGATCGTCACTTCGCCAAGAAAGATTAAAGTAAAATGAAAACTCTGCTTTGATACTGGCTTTAACAATTGACTATTCCATCCAGCGGAAACTTGTATTTTGTGCTGTAATCTTTCGATAGTGTCTTTACTCGATGCATCTGCAGCAATGAAAATTCTACTAGTATTCAATGCTTACCGTATAATTATAGTTTTGAATTATTTAAATACAAATTAATACTTTTAATACAATAACAGAAAATTATATATTATTCGTGTTAAAATCCCAATTTCAATTAAAAGATTTTGAAATATTTACGATTTCCATTTAGTTATTGAGCAAATAATCTACTGCCTGCAGTTAATCTGATTGTCTTAATAACAACTATAAGAATACACTAAATTATATATTGGATATTGATGAAATAACTTAATTATGATAGAGAGATGGTATATGAGAAAGATCTACCGTCATTAACTATTCCCTCTTTTCCACCTAGCGGTGTTGGAAAGAAGAAGAAGTCTGAGATATTATACGGTATTGAAAAAGCTGTAGGAAGAGGAGTATATTTTATGTCTAATGTAAAAGAGAGAATGGATATTTGTTTTGATCATAATGCTCCATCCATTGTAGTTAAAATTCGAGAATATAGAGATGGATATAATGATATTAGGAGAAGAGGTGGTAAAATAAGAGCTTTTACTGAAATTACGAAAGATAATGTTGCTTACTGTAAAGAGCTAATGAAAATAGTGGATGATCTTAGGCATTTGGACGGAGTTAAAGGTGGTATAGCCGTAAGTGAAACAGAGTATATGGCAACCACAATCCTAGAAGAAGCAAAGCCATTAACACAGGTAATATATAGCAATGTCAGAGAGGTTGTAGAACAAGGACAATATATTTTCGATACTCTATGGAGTACAGCAATTCCTGCTGAACGAAAAATTAGAGAAATAGAAGAAGGAATCACATATTATGAATCCAAAGTATTAGAAAGTCCTGATGAGATCTTTAAACAAATAATACATTTGGGAGAAACTTCTACGGGATTATCAATTGTTTCCTCCTTTGGTGGGATGCAATTAATTTACAATAACTTCTTTGATCTATATAAAAAAATATTGGATAAATATAAAAAAGGAGAAGGTAAGGGTATAAAGTGGATCTGTAGCATTAATGAAGAAAGCATAGATTTAGTACAAATCTTTCTGAAACTAGGAATGAAGCTAAGACATGTAAAGAGCCTTACACCAATGAATTTTGCAATTGGAGATAAAGAACTTAACGCCACAGTAGAGAGTATGCAAGGAGGTAAGATGGTTCGAAGTCTTTTAACAAGTAATGAACCTATCTATGTCAAGCATTTTTCTTCAATATTTGAAGAGCTTTGGAGTAGTGGGATTGATGCTGATGATAGAATAAGGGATATTGAAGAAGGTATTGATCCGGCAGATATAGAGATTATTCGTAATCCTAGAGAAGGAATAAAACGAGCATGGAGTATGACTAAAACAGCAAAAGAAGAAGTACTCATAATGTTCTCAACATCAAATGTTTTACGTCGTCAAATACAGATGGGAGGATTACAATTGTTAAAAGAGGTATGTGAAAAATATGGTGTAAGAGTAAGACTATTAATTCCAGCCGATGAGCATATTACATCGATACTAAAGGAGCTAAAGTTGACATCGCCTCAGATTGATATTAGAAGTATAGAGAAAAGTCTCCAGATTAGAATTACAATAGTTTTGGTCGACAAAAAAGAATGTATTATTATAGAATCGAAGGATGATACAAAAGATATATCTTATAGTGCAGCAGGCTTGGCTACGTATTCTAATAGCAAGTCAATAGTTTCATCATATGTTTCCATTTTTGAAGGTTTCTGGAAGCAAACGGAATTATATGAACAATTAGAAGAATCAAATAAACGGCTTGAATTAGTCAATCAACAACTCAAAGTTCATGATAAAATGCAGAAGGAATTTATCAATATAGCTGCTCATGAATTGAGAACTCCTATTCAACCTATACTTGGTTTGTCTGAAGTGCTTGCTTTAAAAACAGGAAACATAGAGCAATATTATGAATTAATAGATGCTATTATAAGAAATGCAAGAAGACTGCAAATGCTTACAGAGGATATTCTAGATGTTACGAGAATTGAGAGTCAACAATCGCTAATAATAAAGAAAGAACAATTTAATCTAAATGATTTGATAATGAATGCTATGAATGATACAATAATGCAGAAAGAAATTAAAAATAAAAAAATAAAATTATTGTATAAACCTAATGAAGATATTATCTTTCTCAATGGAGATATTCAGAGATTATCTCGCGTCATTTTTAATTTAATAAATAACGCTATTAACTTTACTAGCCAAGGCACAATTCTTGTCGAAATAAACAAAGAAGATGATAATGCTGACAGAGGTGGCGGTAGAATTATTGTTAGTGTAAAAGATAGTGGTTCTGGTATAGACCCTAATATTTTACCAAGATTATTTTCAAAGTTTGTTACAAAATCAGATAAAGGTACCGGATTAGGATTGTTTATATCTAAAAGTATAATTGAAGCTCATGGTGGCAAGATATGGGGAGAAAATAATGCTGATGGAAAAGGTGCTACATTTAGTTTTACTTTACCAAATTATGATCAAAAGACAAATGTAAATGTGAGCAACTAGCGACGAAAATATTCTCACTTATATAAACAGAAGATAAAAGGATAAAAGATATTGATGGTACATGACGAGGTCAATTAATTTAATAATAAGGATGTTTTTTAGACGGATAAAGCTAAAAAGTTAATTCATCAATGACCTATTTTAAATAGAGGGCTGTAAAGCTAATGCAATCTGTTAATTGTTCATATTACAATTTCCAAATACGAATGGATAAAATACTTCTTACTATCAATGACATTATTCCTTGTATACCTGTGTGTGGGTAATGATGATGATGATAAGGAAATGAGAATACAATATGTTGTTCATATCTTTAACAATTCTGGAATGCCATAACAAAAGTTAGTGGTATTTTGTATAGACAATATTTAAAGCTCCACTTTTTCACGGCTATAGGGCATAGGTGTGATGTGTTCCGGAGCGCTCTGACCCACCAATAGGCATTCTGTCGCATAGCATACTTGCCAGATGACAGAAACGTCGTCCCTATGGGAACAAACGACTTTTCGTGGTGGCAAGATCTTATGACTGATAATGAAAGTTACAGAGTTTATTAATTGCTACTCCGAACTTGATTAACCAAGGTAACAATGAAAGATGCTTCTTATTTAGTCGCATAAATGATAAAGGTGATTAGAAAGCTGACATACAGACTTAACTGTCAAAAATGCCTTTGAAAAAATCAATGATAGGATTTCCTGTTTTGTTATTAGGGATAGCTGTTGTTGCATTGTCTTCTGGAATCATCGTCCTTGATGCATTATTGTTAGTAGGTGCATTACTAAGTGAAGTATTGGTCTGACTTTCCTCTGTAATATTTTCAGTCTTATTTCCTAGAGTCGTAAGATTCTGTCCTTCAAAGGATGTACTCTGATCGTCAGTAGTAACGTTATTTTTTGGTATGGTTAAGGAAACTTCTCCAATGACGTCAATACTATTCCATTTTGTCAAATTCATAGGATTATTTAGACAAGATAATTTAGAAGTAAGGTTGTTTGTTCCATTTGTAATAAGATGATATTTATCAGTATATGTAAAAGCCCAAGTAGAATAATCATCTATTCCACCAGGACCTGTTGCTGTAGCTTTTTGAAATGGCTTTTGGTCATTCCAATCAGCATATACTGTACAATCAGTAGCAGTATTGTCTGTAGATGTGCCGGAGATGGTAAGTTCGCCTATAGGAATTCGTTGACCTGTAGCAGGCGAGGTAATTTTTATGCTTATTGTATTCGTTTCCTGTTCTTCTTGTGTAAATGCAAATTTTGTGTAATTACTAATAAAAATTATTAAAGTTAAAACTAGATATAATACAAACCCTTTAAAATTTGTCTCTAAATGACCGTACAAGACCTAGAATGTTTGAAGCCTCGCCTTTAATTAGGATTGTTATATGGCTGGAAATATCTAATATATGGCATTTTAACCGCATAGTTATAATCAAGCAGTAAAAACATATTTTGTTATAAGACACCTGCTTTACGGATAAAGAATAGACAATAGGAGAATAGACATGAAATCTAAAAATTCAATTATTATTCTATAAGAATATAAATATATATAATTACATTATCGTATAAACATATTCTAAGATCTTATTCATAAGTATTATCATCTTAAGGTTCTAAAAGTAGTAAATCATGAAGAATATAATGAAATTATTCAGCTATTATTGACTACATCTTCATTTTGTAGTAATCATTTAATTCTTTTAATTAAATTTGTGTCTTCAGATGATGATTGTTAGTTGCAAAATTTGTTTATTATTTAACCTCCTGACAAGGAATCTAACTTCATTATGAGGTAAGTCATAAGACGTTTCTTCACTTATTAAATTGAAACACCAAGTGACTGAGTTCATTCATTTGAAACGCCAGTTTTACCGATAGGATAAACTTTAGTCTTCACAATGTTTTATGACAACTATATAGCGAAGTATAAAAGATCAAAAGCATTACAGATGATTTAGTTACTGATTCAGTATTCTATATTCTATAATTTTCCTGAATTTATTAGAAGGATTTTTATTATTTATAATCAATATTTACAGCATATATAGAATATATCTTCTAAGGAATTTCTGATAGTATATCCTTTTTTAAATTCAGTGGAATTTAATAAGGATTATAGATTGTCTTCAGATGATGTAGATAATATATCTGATAAGCTGCAAAAAAGCAAGAATGGAAATGAATTTTGAAATTAAAAAGCAGAAGCGGATTATTGTTTGTCTAACAGGAATGCCTGGAGCTGGCAAATCCACTATTGCTTCTTCATTAAAAGAAAAAGGATTGGAAGTGATAACCATGGG
>JBKPPX010000087.1:0-4158 GCA_046733815.1 Thermoproteota archaeon
GCTTTTATAGAACTTGAATAAAAGAAAACAGTCTACTTATAATTTTACATAAACACTTACTCCATTCTTATTCATAGTATTATTAACTTCTAAACAGTATTGGTAGTTTGAGTATTTATTAATTGGCATTCTATCATCTATAATTTTAAGTTACTCAAGATACATGTAAGCAAGCTATTATTCTCTAATTATACAACAATGTTTTAGAATTTGTCTATCTAGTTTTGCAAGTGTTTCTCAATTATATTTATCAATTCTTTTGTAGATACGGGCTTTTGGACATAGCCATCTATCTTTATAGAGGTAAGAGCCTTGGACAATTCAATGTCATTAAACTCAAAGGCTGACATTAACAAAATCTTGATTGTAGGATGCATTGATTTGATCTTCTTTACAAGCTCGAATCCATTCATTGCTGGCATTCTGACGTCAACAAGAACTAATCCATAACTTTTAGAATTTGTCTTGAGATGTTCTAAAGCTAACAATGGATCTGTAAAGGCATACGTGGTGAAACCTTGCTTCTGAAGAACATGTTTAATAATATTAACTATATCAAATTCATCATCAACTACTAATATTGATTTATTAACTGGCATTTAATTTTAGTACCATCTTATATAAGATAGCAGCTATTAAACTCATTGCTGTATATTAGGTGTTAGGTAAATGGCTAATACAAGCGTATACTCTTTGGAGAATTTGTTCAAGTTTATTAGAAGATAGGATAAATTGTGAAGTGTTTTATTGAGACAATTTTATTCCTTAATAATTGTTAGCAAATATTATTGTTAATGATACTTCTCTATTCTACAATTTTATGAGTTTAGTCAAAACTGTCTAGTATAATCAGCTCACCTATTATCATGAGATGTGTCATGTCGAAAAGTTAATAAATCACTAGCGATATTACTAGTGATATGTTATCGGACTGGTTATCCAGGGTCGGAAGTGCAATTCCGAGAGGGTTTTCTAGACATTATATTCTAGGATTATTAAAGGAGCAATCTATGACAGGGAAAGAAATTATTGATAAGGCCATACTCCAAAGTGATGGTAAATGGAGACCATCGCCTGGACTTATATATCCTCTACTTGGCAGATTGCTTGAAGAAGGTTTAATAGATGAAATTGACAACGGCAAATACAAAATAACAGGAAAAGGTCTTGAGATTGCTGCTGATATAGATTCAGTTCATAACATGCTACAGAAACAAGTAGATGTAATGTTGAGAGTTGGTAACATTGGAAGATTCATGGCAAAAGATCTTATTGATAGGATATCTACTATAGGGTCAACTTTGAGCTCTAATCTTGATAGAATGACAGAACAAGAACGAAGCAAGTATAAACAATTCTTGATGACAGAACTAAATAAATTAGATGAACAGGAAAAGAATAAAGAAATAGTAAGCGTTGAGTAGAATAGGCATGCAAACCAAATTCAATCTAGTAAGAGTAAAAATCAGTTCTATAATAAAGTAGTAGTCGAAAATATTACTAGAGGGCAGTGTGCATATGTCTTTTGTGGATTCCTATTATATGCAGCGTATAAATGACCTTATTAATGGTATGAGTCTATTAGAGCAGGAAATTAGTAATACAACAGAAATAATAAAAGAAGAGTATAGTAAGGCTAGTTCGGCTATGACGGAAACACAAAATTACTTTTTAAACGGTATCCAAGCTGGCCAGCCATCTAAGTCATATTTACTAACTGGGAGAGGAATAGAAGTATTGGGTGAAGAAGTTATTTTAATTGATATCTTTATAGATAATGTTCTTAATTTCGCGAATTATCCAAACAAAAAAATTGAAGTTCTTAAGGATTTAGCGATGCATTTACAAAAGATAAATCAAATGATTATCGAGTCTACGACGGCTACTTAAAAATTTCCCAAAAAGGATTTTACAAAATTCTGGCTAATATTCATCAAGAAGGAATATGTAGAAGGGGCTACATACAATTACATTAACAATCCTAAGTTAAAACTTATAGATAGTAGCGACAGTAAATAAATAAATAAATTTTCCTAAGGTATATAGGTGCTAATAATAAATTAGTGCCCATATTAATTCTTAAAAATTTTTCCCGCAGTATTATGATAGTATCTTTAATTTCGCTCATTGTCATGATGGGTGCGACTATGGTGACACCTTCATTGACTCTTTATACAAAGAAAGGATTCAGTGATGAAGGATTTATTATTGGAGCAGTAGTAGCAGGTTATGCAATAGGACGTATAATAACTGATATTCCTTCAGGATTTCTTACTGATAGAATAGGAATTAGCAAAACAATGAAGATAGGGCTGGGAATCCAAATTCTATCATCCATAATCGCCGGAATTGCACCTAATTATTGGATCCTATTCTTAATGCGCGTCGCAGAAGGCGTCGGCTCTTCGATATATGTTAATGCTGCAGTTTCTTATATCTTGCTTTCAAATCAGTCATCAAGGCGGGGGATGGTAATGGGAATATATCAATCTATTATGATGACAGGAATTACAATTGGTCCAATGTTCGGTGCATTTATTACTAGTACTTATGGACTAAATGCTTCTTATTTTGCCTATGCTGCAGTTTTAGTGGTTGCAATGATAATTGTTTTTTTTATCCAATGCAAAGTTAAATTTCATCTTGTAACAAATAATGGTACTGCTGATAATAACTATAATTTTGAATCTGAACCTTTTGGAATCATCAGCAGGATATTACTTTATATAAATAGTGCGAGTCTTGCAACTTTTGGATTTGCATTTTTGCGTTCTGGTATTTATACAATGGCAATACCACTTTTTGCCTATGAAAATTTACACTTGCCTGTAGTCAGTGTTGGCTTTATTTTTACATCCGCATCCATGGCAAATTTGCTTGCATCTTTTTTCTCAGGAAAATTGACTGATAAATATGGGATGAAGTGGCCACTTGTAATTAGTATTCTTGTTGCTTCTTTTATAATTGTCATAATTCCCTTTATAACTTCAATGATTCAGATGCTCATACTTGTCATTCTATTGGGCATTACGTCAGGATTCTTTGGCCAAAGCGTTGCTTGGGCTGTCGAAAAGGTTGAAGAAAAGGCTAAAAAATATGCTATCATCACCCATGATAAGAATAGTAAATACTTATACACAAGTTCTTTTGTTCCAAAAGGAATAGGGTTCAATAGAATGATAGGTGATACTGGTCTAATCTTGGGGCCATTAATTGTTGGCTATATCATAACGATTATGAAAAATCAGACTTTCGTATGGATAGTATCGTTTGCTACAGTAAGTGTCGTTCTATTGTTTATTTGTTTATTACTCGCTAAGGCTAATAATAATAATAGCAGGAATATGCTGTTTACAAAAGCATAAAAAAGAACTCAGTTTAATTAAGACATATTAGTATTATGTTGTTTGACTATTGTTATACTTCTATTAGCTTTAATAATTCTAATATTATTTATTCCGTTTATTCCATATATATAGTCGCAGTAGTTGGTAAATGTGAATCATGATTTTAGTAGGGACTTTGTAGTAACATAAATACTATAACAAAATATCTAATGATTACAAAGATATTAGAGCCTCAACCTCTGAAAGCATATCGTAGAATAGACAGATACACACACTATGATATACCTAATGAAAATAAAACAACAACAACAACGACAACTTCCAACTTGTATACAGATCCCTCTATTCGCGTAAATTCTATATTGGTGATAAATAGCAATACATACTCCTTTACATTAGATGATGGCGGGTATATAGCAAGCCATGCAGAAAACAAAATGCAGTGAACTAATCAATATAAGTTTCCAATTTATATGTAAGGGATAGTGGTACATTACTGTATTGCTAACTCGGCCAGAATTAAACCAATAATGAAATCTTTAGCTCTGAATTTTCTTTGTTTAAATGTTCATTGTAGTTTTTAAGACGTATACTGTGTACTTAATTGAATCTCCTATGCTTTGAGGATCCTTGTAGGACAGTCACTCTATTTCACTTACTAACAATAGATAAGAAAATATTAAAATCAATGGATGCAATAAAATAAAGACAATGTCAAATGAGAAAAAAATAATCAAATTTCATGGTGCTGAAGTAAATAACGTCATTATTCTTTATTCTATAAGACCATACTCCAAGCCTGTAACAGTAG
>JBKPPX010000088.1:0-1973 GCA_046733815.1 Thermoproteota archaeon
GGCCTGACCCTTCAGGCCGCCTAGTGTCTCTGCTATTTTCTGGAAAGTGTCTGGCTCTAGTGACTGAAGCGTTGGCGTTTCAATTTCTTTTTCTATCATTTTGTAGACGTCTTTAAGTGTAAAGCTACCGCTATTCTCGGCGTCCATTTCATTGCTGTTTTGTTGCCCAGCTGTTGTTGACATTTGGCTCACTTGGCTCACTAAGCCTTAAATTATAGGATTCTTGTGCCTACTGATGGGATATTTCAGTTGCCTTATAAATTGATTGACGGCAAGATCGAGCCATTAACATTTAGTGAGGAGAAAGTCATGCGGCGGCTCAAAGAAGACAATATCAAGTTCCTTGATTTGCAGTTCACCGGGCTCTTTGGCCGGTTCCACCACACTACGATAGACTCAAAGATGTTCCGGATCCAGGATTTCACTGATGGCCTTCCAAAGCTTGACGGATCTTCAATACGCGGCTTTACAGAAATACACGAATCCGACCTTATCATAAGACCTGATCCAGCTACATTTGCCACCGTGCCTTGGATTGGTACACCCACTGCAAGGCTGATATGCGATATTTTGAGCGGAGGGAGCAAGCGTGAGATATTTCCACGAGACCCCCGCGGAATTGCAAAAAAAGCAGAAAGGTATCTTGTGGAGCAAGGCTTTGATACTTCTTACTGGGGCCCAGAAGTTGAATTCTTTGTCTTCGATAAGCTTGAGGTTAATACCATGACTCCATACGAAGGTCAGAGCTATCACATCACGTCAAGAGAAGCACCATGGTCTACCGACAGTGTGGGCTATGCGCTAAGGCTCAAGGAGGGTTACCTTCCAAGCGCGCCTGGCGACACCCTCATGGAATATCGTAACGAATGCGTCGATGTACTTACTAATAATTTCGGCATAGTGTGTGATGCTCATCACCACGAAGTAGCGACTGCCGGTCAATGCGAGATCGACATCAGATTTGATACCTTGGTTAATGCTGCCGATGCCGTTCAAAGTTACAAGTATATTGTCAAGAACATTGCCAAAAAGCAAAACATGATTGCGACGATGATGCCAAAGCCGATTGCGCTCGACAATGGGTCCGGCATGCATGTTAATATCAGCCTCTGGAACAAGGGCAAGAACCTATTCTATGACTCTGCTGACGAATACGCAGAAATATCGCAGACCGCACGCTATTTTTGCGGAGGCATAATAGAGCATGCTCGAGCACTTGCGGCAATCGTGGCGCCTACTACCAACTCGTACAGGAGACTTGTTCCCGGCTACGAGGCTCCCGTGTATGTGGCATGGAGTACCGGTAATCGATCTGCAATAATCAGGATCCCTGCTCATTACAAGGGAACCAAGTTTGCTCACCTAAAGCGAATCGAGTTTAGAGCTCCTGATCCTTCATGTAACCCCTACGTTGCGTTTTCAGCCATTCTTGCGAGCGGCCTCGATGGTATCAAGAAGAAGAAGGACATAAGTGACCCAGTGAATGAGGATATCTTTAGGATGACCTCAGAGAGGAGGCGCCAGCTTGGAATAACGCAGCTGCCCCCAAGCTTGAGAGAAGCCTATGAGGAGCTTAGAAGCGATAACGTCTTCTTAAAGCCGATATTTGACGGCGAAATCATAGATAGGATAATAGAGAATGAGGAGAAGGAACACGTCGAGCTGGCGATGAGACCCCATCCGCATGAGTTTTCAATGTATGCAGACATCTAGCCCTCTTTTTTGCATAATGAATCTTGCGACCCTAAAATAGACACTCTCACCATCTTTCCTTTCATCAGGAAAGGAGCAACGCTGCACATATATATTCTCCCAGATCGAGTGACAATAGGCGTAAGCACTGTTATACAACATGTCTAAAATCCACCTATGCAAAACTCGTGTGCAATATGGACCATATGAGTGAGCAGTCCATACGCGGTCCCAACCCTCACGAGAAATTTTCTCATGTTTATACGATTTGCAGCTAAGAG
>JBKPPX010000089.1:0-1552 GCA_046733815.1 Thermoproteota archaeon
TTTAAAAATACGGTATCCCATGCTTTTGCAATGAAACCTTAGTTAACATTTAATTCTATTAATATGATTAAAGATATATTTTGTTCGATCATAATGACGATGATGTAACAAGAAAAGAAGATAGACTCGCTTAAGGCTATGATACAATACTAAAAGAGAGTGCATTATTAACTACTTTTGCGGGTATTTTGTTTGGTTTTTTGCTAGAGATATCAATAAATACTCCTAAAGATTTTGCTCTGGGAGATAAAATAATTTTACTTTTGTCTCTTTTTTCTATCACCATAGCAGCCTCACTCTTTGTAATGCCTGTAATCTATCACCATATACAATACCCATACAAAGATCTAGACAAATTCAAGATACGAAGTCATAGATTTATTGTATTTGGTTTGATTCCTGCGGGCATTACATTATTTCTTGGTTTGGAACTTGCACTTTCGTCTTTACTTGATAGATTTCCTGCATTTATGCTAGCTGCAATACCTTTTGTTGTTGTCTATATATTATTTAGAATGAGAAAGTAGTGGTTCCCATATAAAAAAGGAATCTATTGGTATCAATGTCTCTTTAGCAGTCGTTGGACCAATAGAGTTTAAACTTAGTGTCTTCTGACCTTCATCAAAGATAAACTAAATTGGGTTAATTATAATAATTATAATAATTATAATAATAATAATATAATCAATCATTGTTATAGATAGCATTAGAGCAGCAGCCCATCAGCAAATTTGCTTCTTCCTATGTGATATTATCGTATGAATAATCGACTAATTTTATGTTTTCTTGTTGTGCAGAAATTATTGGAATGCTAAAACTAAATGTAGCTCCTTTTCCATCAGCATTATTTTCAGCCCATATTCTGCCACCATGATCTTCAATAATACTCTTTGAGATAAACAATCCAAGTCCAGTACCTTCAAAAGATTTAG
This sequence comes from Thermoproteota archaeon, assembly GCA_046733815.1. Lineage (GTDB taxonomy): Archaea > Thermoproteota > Nitrososphaeria > Nitrososphaerales > Nitrososphaeraceae > JAJNBK01. The sequence goes on from JBKPPX010000089.1 coordinate 933, forward strand.
TAGTAAACTTTGAAAATAGTCTTGGTAAAATCTCTGGATCTATACCAGAACCAGTATCTTTTACACTAATAATGACTTGGTTGTTATTATTATTACTATTATCTTTTCTTGCAGTAATCAATATGATGCCTTCTTTTGTAAATTTGATGGCATTTCTTATTAGATTAGAGATAACTTGACTCAGCCTGGTTCTGTCTGCTTCAACAAAAATATTGTCCTCTTCCTCCTTCTCATTTTCGTATAAGAGTTTTAAATTGCCATTAGTTTTTTCAATTTCATTTTTATGGTCTTGTATGGAATTTGATATTACGTCATTTAAATTGAATTTCTCCTTGTTTAGTATTAATGTCTGACTTTCAATTCTTGTGACATCCAATATATCCTCAGAAAGACGCTGTAACCGTTTTGCATTTCTAATTATAACATCTAATAATTCACGTTGTTTGCTATCCTTTATTTTAGAGTGAAGAATATCCGATAAGCCAATCACTGGCTGTATAGGAGTTCGTAATTCATGAGCTGCCACATTGATAAACTCCTTCTGGGCTTTGTCTGCCTCTTTTAGTTTATCATATTGAACACGAATTTCTTTCTCTCTTTCTCTCAATCTCTTATTGTAC
>JBKPPX010000090.1:0-3825 GCA_046733815.1 Thermoproteota archaeon
ATATAATATCAAAAGAAGATGAAAAAATAAAATGCCAACGCTTATGTTACAGTGTAAAACTTGTGGTGAGGTCTTTCCAGGGCTTTACGTTGAAGAAGGAAGCAATGATGCTTTCAAATCAACTATTACGAACGCTAATACTTTACATACATGTTCAAGAGGACACACAAATGAATATGTTACACTAGATTACATGGATTGGTCTTGACTTTTCTTTGAATGTAACCAAAGTAGTATTGGTAACATATCCAGATGATTTTAGGCTGCAAGAAATAAAGAGTCTGGTAGATTCAGCAACAGAAGACTACCAAATTGTAAAGATTGTTACTCAAAAATACTTAAATCACTCAGAATATGGTGTAGGTTCTGGCAAAGCTGAGGAAATAAAGGAATTTGTAAAAGAATCCAAAGCGCAGCAGATAATTGTTGACGAACATTTGACTTCAAAACAAATACACAATCTTGAGAAACTGACAGAGGCACAAGTGATGGACAGAGAGCGGTTAATACTTAATATATTTTATTCTAGAGCTACTACAACTGAGGCAAAGTTACAGATTCAACTAGCTGAGATTAAATATGAAATGCCTAGAGTCAGAGAAAATGCCAAACTAACTTTAGGTAATGAAAGAGCTGGAAAAGGTGGTATGGGAGAATATACAGTGGATGTAAAGTTCCGAGACCTAAAAAGACAGCTATCATTTATCAAAGAAAAATTAAACTATGCACACCGAAAACGTGAACTTTATCATCAACAAAGATTCAAATCTAAAATGCCTGTTGTTTCACTGGTAGGTTATACTAGTTCAGGAAAAACTACATTATTCAATCTGCTTACAGATGAGAATAAGAAAACTTCAAGAAGTTTGTTTACAACACTTTCAACAACCACAAGGTTATTAAAAATTGGCGACAAAGGAGTCTTGCTTACAGATACAATAGGTTTTATTAGCAGACTTCCCACCTATATGATAGATGCCTTTAAATCAACTTTAGAAGAATCACTTAATGCTGATTTGATTTTACTTTTGATAGATTCGTCAGAGAAAATTGAAGATATTAGAATAAAGTATTCAAGCTGCTGGGACGTTCTAGATGAGCTGAAAGTATACAAATCAAAAGTTTTTGTAGTTTTGAGTAAATACGACAAAACGCCCTCAGAAAAAATTGAGGAAATCACAAAAGATTTACAGATATTAAATCCAGTATCTATATCATCTAAGACAGGATATGGAATACATAAACTAAAGACTATGATCGGATATAATATTGCAAATCGATAGATAGACAATACTACAATACATACGTTCTTATAGGTACTACAAGTATGATAAGAGATGAATAATAAATTCAAAATTTATAATTGTTGTAGCAGTTATAATAAGTATATTATTGATTTATTTATTCACCGAGAATTTTACGAGGTGAAAATGAAATGAAAACCGAAAAAATTTTTACATCACTAAGATCTTTTGCTGACTATAACGGCAAAACAAAATTCTGTGCAAGTTGTGGTAATGTCGCTACTCAAGAAGCATTATTCAACGTAGGCGGAGGTGTTACATTAATAGAAAGATATTGTGACACATGTGCAAAGACAGTAAAGTAACAACCTCTCATACACTTTATTTATAATTGATTAGCTATCCAAATATTGTGACATCTAGGATCTTCATTCATTCATATGATATAACTTCGTGGAATTATATCGGTAATAATCACTTACATTATAAACTTAGCAGCTATTTGATTTAGAATAAGTAGATTGGTACTGTGCAGTTAATTAGATATTTTAATATTTTATATAGATCGCCTTTTCGCTTATGCATACAAATTTCTAATACATTTTATTTATTTAAGTTCTGAGTCAAGCTTGTGATGTTCTATTTTAAATGCTCTAATTCTTAGCAAAGAAGTCATTATATAACCAAATATAGCACCCCATATTAAATGGAAAGTTATTGCAGCAAGTGCAATATTTCTTATTGAGTGATTTATATCCTCTGATAAGATCTGCCTGTGTGAATCCAGGGCAAGAACGGTAACTATATAATTGATAGATGGCTGAATTAATAATGCAGTTATCGGCAAAAACAAAACCAACCATATTACAATACCTGCGGCCATTCCAATCAAAGTACCTTTGTAGTGTTTTAGCATAATTGATTCTTTCAATCTTGTTATTGTGTATCCCACTACAGCTCCTAATATGGCTCCAGTTACTAAGTGAAGGCCAAAGCCAAGATATGCAGCGCTAGCAAAATTACCTGTTAATCCTGAGCTAAGACCTAGTATTGAATAAAATGTACTTATTTTTAAATTTAATATTATTTCAGCGACGGCTATTGCTGTAGATATTGACCAAGAAGCAATCAATCCTGCTATTGCTCCATACAATGCTCCTGCATATGATACTCTTTTGAATTTGGACGTTAGGAATGACATAGAATTTATACGTATATCAGCTATTTTACTTTTTTGTGATATTTAATGTCATAAAAAATATATAAATAAGTTTAAAATAGAGGAAATTCAATTATTATACTACATTTATAAAAAATATAAAAGATTGCTTATAATTATCTATTTTCTAACTTATAAGACCATGATAGTCTTTTGCCCATCTTTGGCTATCTTATACATAATGATAATTTTTTGTAGTTTGAAAGACAGAGACTATAAGATTTAAATTATTATATTAGTTCTGTCATAGGGAATTTTAGAGCAACCTCGCAATTTAATATTTAAGAGAATATGCAGGAGTAAAATATAGCTAAATAAATATTGGTTTATTGTTGTTCACAGAAAGAAACTTACTCCTAATAGAAATATACTAGACTATTTTGAGATACTCTTAGCGGTAGCTGTTATGCAATCAATGTTTCTTACAATTCCAATAAATAAAAGACCAAACGCTACCGAACTGACCAGTATTCCTGTTGCAAATAATGGAAACATTATACTACGATTCATTATGCAATAGCCAATGCTCCTAGACAAATACTAATTAGTCTAGACGATCTTGGAACGCGTGACGATAACCTATAGCTACCCTTTCTATCCCTCCAACTAATAATGTAATAGAAAGCACAAAAATCAAAGGTGTGACTCCAAATCCAGGATGTAATATGATTGCAAGCCATAATGGTATGGCAATGACTCCTAAGACAATCTGCATAACTCGAATATCCTTATGAGATTTCAGTTCATTTTCCGCTTATATCAAACTCATTTCTAGCAAAATTCCATCTTTAGTACCAAATCATATATTTAAAAAATCTGAAACATTATCAGTATAGTAACAATTTTTGATTTAGTAAAGGAGGACATTTCTCAAACGAACAATGACAATGCAATTGTCTCTTTTATTATAGATCATTTCTCCACTTTTTTCTTTTTGTTGCTATAGCGACTGACCTGAATGCACTTGATATCAATAAGCACTCAATGTTGGAAAATGCATTTCAGTGCAAAAAATTGCAGAACTTAGATTGGAAAATTTTTTTTCTGCCGACTAATGTTCAGTATAGGAGTAAAAAATGTTAACGGTGCCATTAGAGTTCTAATGAGAGTAATGTAAAAATGGCAGTGGATTGTTTTTTAGATTGCTTGGCATATTATAGTAAACAACAACATGACTACTAACAATAAAGAAGCGGTCGCAGAACAAATAATTGTAAGTGAGATAAACAATCTGTGTGCAGATCCTTCATTAGTCAAAGAAAATGGATGTGCTTCATGTCATGTATTATTCATATTAGCTAATAGGATGCAGATTAGTGAACAAGATGCTTCTGACCTACTATCAGAAGTCTTATTTAACAA
>JBKPPX010000091.1:0-1438 GCA_046733815.1 Thermoproteota archaeon
TTTCATGATTATCAAAAATTGTCGTAAATCACAGAACTTTCTAATGCTTTAGATACTGATAAATATGAGCAAGATACTAGATGCTAATTTCGCTTATAGTATTATAGAATTAAATAATTCAATGAAGAAAATATGTTGATCCATTATAAAGATAGAAAAATATTGAACAAAGAAGTATAGTGTTATTATATGTCATTATTTCGGACTTAATAAGTACATAGCTCTAAAAAGTGAATTGATATGTGCTTGCGGTTATTCTTAGATGGCAACATAAGAAATATCGGCGTATCACGGATATAGTATTACTAAACTATTTCAAACTATATTTCTGGTCTTAATTTACCTTCATCAAATGTGGTTGCTTTTTCCCACTGATAGAAAAAAAAATCTTCGCACCACTCGTGGAATTCATTATCTTCACTATAAAACATTATATTTAGATCCGGCTCTCCCTTAAGATTAGGAAAGAGAACACATGACTGTTTTTCGTTGAAAATTGTCATTATCTTAACTTCGTCAATCATCCTTCTCTCCACTAAACCTCTAGCAATTAAATTGCGCCACCCAATTTTTTCCAACATTTGACTTCTTCCCTTGGGTATTACCACATTGCTAGCGAATATATAGGAAAATTTCACACCTATCTGTACTCTATTACTTACCGTTTCTATTAAATCAAGGGGGACCTGAGCCATAATTTCCTTGATATATTCATTGGACTCTCCATAGAGTGTCTTCCAACGCTGCAGGATTGCCATGACTCCATGAACAATTTCGCAATTATGTAGAGAACCTATCCTTTGTATAAACTTCCGTGGGAGTTCTCCCAAGCTATGTTCAAGAAAATATTCTCTTTGGTTACATAGAAAATCATAGCTAGGAATAAGTGAGACAATTGTAATGCCATATGGCGTTAGGATTAGATCTCCTTCACTATCTTTCAATACCAGACCCGAATCTATTAAACGCGTCATATTTCTGTGTGCCTCCTGCATTGTAGCATCAAGTTCTGTCGCAAGTTGAGATAATCGATACTGTTTCTGGGTCAGTTTCATTAATATAGACAGCCTTAGGTCACCTGCAAGTTCGAAGAAAAGAGAGCCAGCTCCTTCTTCCGACTGTTCGGACATTTAACTCACATTCCACATATCTTAAATTTAAGTTTAAACTTGTTAAAATGATTAGTAATTATTATCAAGACTTCTGAAGTGCGATATAGATTGAATTAATTCGTATTGATGCAATAGTTATATATGTATAGCAGAAGCAGAATTCTAGACTTTTCGAGCTTTTAATCATCAGTTGGTGTGGATATAATAGCATTTTGTACATAATTATCATCTAATAAATAAAGTTTAAAATATATCAAAACATTTACCGAGCCAATTTTGCCAGTAAAACTATTTTAATCTTTATTATTGTATCTCAAGGCTAAGGC
>JBKPPX010000092.1:0-2354 GCA_046733815.1 Thermoproteota archaeon
ACAGAATGAATAAAAACATCATTAAAATTCTATTGAGTGTCAGAATGAATTACCTTTACATGCTTTGACAACAATTCTTTGTCGTTATATTGATTACTACAATGAGGGCAAACTAGTGAATCTCTTTTATTCATTAGTGATGTGGACGCAAATGGACTCATTATACAGACGGCTGAATCCAATTTGAATGCATTCAATGTTTGAACCACAGCCTTCTCTGTCTTTATAATGATATCTTCTCTGGTTATAGTACCATATATATTAGAATTAGAACTAACGAGCAGTTGTCTTATATTGTGTTTTTCCATTGCAGCAAGTGCATCTGAAATAGACACGTCAGGTGGCACAGATATTATTGGTGAGGACATTATTTCCTCAAGCCGTGTGCGTGTTGGTGATTTATGCAACGAAAGTAGTCTATATAAGATATCTGTTTTAGATACTAAGCCTATTATTTCCTTCTTTGAATCAGACACTAGTATAGAACGCACGGAGCGATCTTTCATAACCTCTATAGCATCGGCAGCTGTTTGAGAATGGTCTAGAATCGCCATATTTCGTTGCAATATTGATGAAACAGGCAAAGATAAAAATGATTTAGCATTATTATCACCGGAAGTGATCAATATTATTTAGAATGTCTGGTGAATTATTTAAACTGTGTTATATCCGCCGAAGCCTGCTATTATCTACAAACTCTCTCAACTGATTTTAGATGATTAAATTTAACTTACATAAATCTCGTGTGATTAATAAAAGGCAGTCTTTTCATCATTGATTATGAGGCTTGCTTCACTATTTTCTGGCGGAAAAGATAGTACTTTCTCAATATTCAAGATGAAAGAACTCGGACATGATGTAGTATGTTTAATTACTATCCAACCTAATACAGACGATAGCTTGTTATTTCATTATCCAAACAGCGGAATGACGAAGCAACTTGGAGAAGCAATGGGTATTCCATCATTTAGATTCACCTTAAAGAAAACATCTAAAGAAGAGGAAGTTAATTCACTTAAACGTGCAATTACAAAGATAAAATCGATTTATGACATTCAAGGATTAGTTCATGGAGGGATATCGAGTGCCTTTCAAAGAGACAATTTCCAGCAAGCCTGCTCAATGCATGACCTTAGAATATTTGCTCCATTATGGGGAATAGAACCTTTTGAATATATGACCGATCTCATTGATAAAAAATTTTGCATTAAAATAGTTGGTGTATCTACGATGGGGTTAGATCAAAATTGGCTTGGGATTACATTAGACAAGCGTTCTTTGCACGAATTAGAATTCTTGAGCACAAAATATGGATTTAACCTAACTTTTGAAGGGGGGGAAGCAGAAACCTTGATTGTTGATTGTCCTATTTTTAACAAAAGATTAGAGATAAATGATGCCAGAATTCACTGGGATGGGCAGAGGGGAATATTTGAAATATTAGAAGCTTCATTAGTATGCAAGTAATCTTACCATGCTAGATAACTTAAGAACAGGTCTTCGAAGCGCTCTTAAAAAAATTGTAGGAGCTTCCGATATTAACGAAGAACTTATTGATTCTCTATGTAAGGACGTGCAGAGGGCACTACTTCAATCGGATGTCAATGTTAGACTGGTCTTAACCATAACTAAAAACCTTAAAAGTAGAGCAATGAACGAAACACCGCCGAAGGGTTTGACAAGAAAAGATCAAATAATCACTATTCTTTATGGAGAACTTGCCAAATTACTTGGATACACAGGAGAAACAATTAAAAGTGTCGATAAATCCGTGGACTCAGACGAAGATATTTTTTCTTTTAAAGTTGAACAGCAAAATATAATACTCATGCTTGGTGTCCAGGGCAGTGGAAAGACAACAGTAACTGCCAAATTCGCAAGATGGCTAACGAGGCGTGGATATCGCGTTGCAGTAATTGGAGCAGATACATGGAGACCTGGCGCCCTGACTCAATTAAAAATGAATTGCAATAAAATCAACGTCGAGGTATTCGGTGATGAAAATAATAAAGACGCCATTCAAATCGTAAAAGATGGCCTGAAATATTACAAATCACAGAATATGGACATTATAATTATTGATACTGCCGGAAGACACAAAGAAGAGAGAGGACTTTTGGAGGAAATGAACGCCATGTATAAAGTGGCAATACCAGACTTAGTTTTATTGGTAATAGATGGAACGATAGGTCAGCAAGCTTACAACCAGGCCGAAGCCTTCCATAAAAATGCACCCGTTGGCGGAATTATTATAACAAAGCTTGATGGGACGGCCAAGGGTGGCGGTGCAATCGCCGCATCCGCTGCTACTGGAGCTAAAGTCATGTTCATTGGTACAGGAGAACGTATAGATG
>JBKPPX010000093.1:0-1903 GCA_046733815.1 Thermoproteota archaeon
ATCATACGTTATATGAAAACATTAGCATGTCGCAGCGTATGGTTAGACTGTCATTATATTATTAATGGTATGACAGAAGAAGTTCTAAAACATGCCAAACAACATTATTCGGAAATCCACGCCATAGAACCGGAAGAAATAAGCTCAGAGATGAAGTTAAAATTAAAGATAACATTTATGATATTTCATCTGAATAATAGAAGGCAAGGAAAACTTTAAAGCTTAGACTTTTATTTATTATTACCATAATATGAACCTACTTTTAGCACCGTTATGGGCATTATTCCCTCCTTAGTAAGTCTAAACCCTATTATCCGGCCCATTTAATGATTTGTGTATATTCTAAAATCTCATGAATCTAGTGAAACTTCATTTGGTATTATAAGAACGTCCGAATTTCATTTATTGAATATTACTAATCATCAGTAACCCGTAAACTCTTCAACTTTGATTCTTTCCTTTGGAATTTCTAAATTGTCTTGGAGCAAAGATTGCATAGCTTTTAGCATGCTAGGAGGACCACAAATATAGAATATTGAATTATTCAGTTGGTTAGTATCTATGTATTTCAAAATCATTGCTTTATCTATTCTTCCATATTCTCCTTTCCAATCACTATTTGAAGTAGATGATGGAGATTGCTCATGTCGATCTTCCTCACTAATTGTATAGATAATCTTAAGATTTTTGTTTATATTCTCCCAGTCATCAAAGTCTTTTTTGAATAAGATGTTGCTACGGTTCCTGTTGGAATCAAACATTATTATTTTTAATGGAAGCTGCTTATCTGTAGCATACTTTATCATTGTCCTGAATGGAGTAACACCTATGCCACCAGAAAGGAATACAGCAGGCTTTGAATAATCTTGATGTAATACAAACTGTCCTTCAGGACCTCTTACCTTGACTTTCGCGCCTTTCTCTAAAGTTGAAAGTCTCTTTTTGTATGGTGATTCCCTGATTCTGGTGCTGAACATTATAAAATTCTCAGTTGGAGAAGATGAAATAGTGAAATGTCTGATCGGACCTTTGGGATCATTATAGACTCCACCTATATCAAAAAAGGCAAATTGTCCTGCAGTATAATCTAATTGTTTTTTATCTTCTACTTGATTATCATTTTGCTTACTAAACTTAAATGACGTTACATCAGTGCCTTCAACCTTATCTTTTTCCAATAGTGTTAGCTCAATCTGCGAAGAAGCTTTACGTTTACCTTGTTTCTTAACTATTATGTTATTACCCTCTACTTTTACTTCATAGGCTGGTTCTGGTTCACTTGCAGGAGGGCTCGTCACCTCTCCTGTCCTTACATCAAATTTGGAATTATGCCAGGGACATTCAACTTCATAACCCTCAAGAGTACCATCTGCTAGAGGACCACCTTCATGTGTGCAAATACTGCCAATAGCGTAGTATTTTCCCTCAACATTAACTATACAGATATTTTCACCATCAACTTGAACTTCTTTCATATGTAAAGGTTGAATATCCTTTGCATCAGCAACCTTAACAAATTCCTCACTCAATACGAAGACTATTTTTATTTTAGAATCCAAACTCTATATGCTTTTCCATTTGAATTTCATATATTAGGAAATAGCATATTTCTGATAACCGTGAGGATACAGACTCCTTCCATATGGAAGCAAGTCCTGCGCTTGCTGAAAATTTTGGCTTACAGCAGGGTGCAGGTAAGTGCAAGATCTTAAATAATATTACCATGATACACAGTTGAAATGAGTCAACAAGATCAAAATGCTATTGATCAAAACAAAATCCAACAATTCATGAATAAAGCAGTAGGAGATATAGCAGGTAGCTCTACTGCCATGCTTGTAATTCTTGGAGAAAGACTTGGCTTATATAAAGCAATGTCGCAAGCAAACAGCCCAGTCTCAGT
>JBKPPX010000094.1:0-2309 GCA_046733815.1 Thermoproteota archaeon
CTCATATACACGATATATGTTTCCAGGTTTAGAGGGAGAAGGATAATTCCATTTTATCGGATCTAGTTTTACCTCTTTAAATTTGCTGTGATTTAAAAAATCTTTATGGTTCGATGAGGAGAGAAGAATATTGTAAATAAATTCGCCTATCAGGACTTGATTTGGTTTTGCAATGGATGCAATCTTTACAGCCATACTGATACTAGAACCAATTATATCTATGTGCGCTTTTTCTAAACTCGTTCCATAAAGCACTACTAAAGCGTTGCCAAAAGCCAAGCCTATTCTTACTTTAATTTCGGGTAATTCATTTGCCTTAAACGCAGGATTAATAACTTCTTTTATAATTTCTAATATTGCGCTTGAACAATCCAATGCATTTTTGCATGCTTTTCCCTCATCATATCCTGCAGGAAATAACACAATAACAGCATCACCTTCATATTTGAAGACATATCCACCATAACCTAATGCGGCAATACTTATTTCTTGAGCAAAGGTTTGAATCATTAGCGCAAATTTGTTCTCTGGTAATGAGAGGCTCATTTGTGTTGAGTTATTAATATCAATAAATGCAATAACAAGATTTGTTTTGCTATTTACATGTCTTCTAAGTAATTTTTTGGATTCTTCGGTTGACATATTAAGTTGGATACCATTGTTCAAGGTTTTATTTACCCTCGCATGAATTTGTTTCATTAAAGGGAGATTGGCAAAAATCATGGTGTCCTCTCTCGAGTTAGTTAAGCAACTTTTATCTGTGATATTGTAAATTTCAACCTTGCATAAGATTTCAATTTTGCTTCTACCATAAGTAATAAAGCCAACTTCTATTTATAGGTGTTACTTATAAATTAATTATCCATTATCATTACTCCCAAAATAATCCAAACATCATAAATTCATATATTATATTTGCATAGATAATCTATTTAGGTGATCAATATCGTTAATACATTATATTAATCGAAATGTTGGCTGGAGAGAAAATTAGGCAAATGGTATACTCTGAGATAGAAAAGATAGGAAAGGCAAAAATTCAGGCAAAGATCACTTCAAATGTTGAATCATCTCAACAATATATTAATATTATAATGAATGAGTGTATTACAAAGCTGAGTTATGAATCAAATGATGATGATATAACAATTGTAACATTATGCGAGGTCCTTCTTCATTTTATGCTAACAATTTGTACTCTACCATCAGAAAGAAAAATCCGAATTAATACTGATCTTATACTTGACGTAATTATACCAAATTTACAAAGCTTAAAGATAAAGCCAGATAAAGCAATTATTATTCAAATTATAAAAGATAAGGTAGATTTGAATATAACATCCCAGTTGGAATTCTTACAGCCAAATCATGAAAATATTTGGTTGATATCTGCCAAGCCAATCTTAAGAACAAAATATACTACATACAGTGTCTTTCCAAATACAGGATTATACAATTTTTCAAATATTATAATACATATAGACAACTTTCTAAAAGAAACAAGGGATAAAAGCTTTAGATTCATTCATTAGATTAAACTAAATTTCATGATATGTTCTAAAATATATTAGACCCTTATTTGCTCTGCTGCTTGTATCTATTCAAATTTCAAATGACATTAATATAAAGAAAAAAGAGATATTCAAATAGTTACAGAAGATGTTAGATATCGACAAACTATTTATGTATCTGGATATTCTTTCTTTCATTCAAGTCCTTCAAATTCCATATAATATCATCTGATCTAAGTGTAACTATAGGCCCTCTATTTGTTATAATGTAATCCTTTGTCATATCCCATAGCACTATAAAATATATTACAGGACTATTAGCATACCATCCACCATTATCAACAAGATTTGTTACTTTTCTCTAGTTATTGTTATTTTTATCATCTAGATAGGATTCCATTTATTTCTCTGTCATTGTTTATATTGTATATTTTACTACTTTCCAGCCAATCTCTCTACCAAAGATAGAATCCGTAGCCTTTTTTTGTATTTCTAGCATCAGTATCTATCAGTATGTATTCATGGCCGTTATACGTTCTATCTTCCTTCTTCTTTTTTGTGTAATTACATAATCGGTCACTATACAACCTAATTTTATACTGCTTTAGTTGCAATTGGTGTTCAGTTGAAATATCTTCTCAACTTGATTTTGCAATAGTAAAATAATGTTGTTATCGCTAATGTATTTGTTTGCTGATATATATTAGTTAATCTTGAACTTATTCCTGAAATATAAATTACATTATATTCCTTATTATTTTCTAATTGTGGTTATCAATTATATAGACAGTGTGATTT
>JBKPPX010000095.1:0-1743 GCA_046733815.1 Thermoproteota archaeon
AATCAGGACACATATCTTATGGGCCCAAAAATCTTGGGACCAGTTACGTCAGAACGAGAAAAGCTCGAGGAAATAGCTAAATCACTTGGCATAGATTATCTAGGCAAAACTGACGAGGAATTACGTTTTCAGATTACAGAGAGAATACATCACTAGTATTTGTTGAAGTCGCTTAGATATAAAAAAGAACATCAGTCGAATTTTGAAATTTGTTACTTGCTCATTACTTCTTTTTACCTTTCTTGTAAAATCGTTAGTCGTATTTTCAACACTTAAATATATCCCGATTTCCAACCAGTGTAATGTCTGATTCTAGTAGTAGTCATGCGCTAATAAATCCATTTGAGATAGCTTTGAAACAACTTGCCGAAGCTGCTAAACTGATAGACCTAGATAGTGGTATGCATGAGGTTATAGCACATCCAAAAAGGGTTCTTACTATTGCGATCCCTACTAGAATGGATAATGGCGAGATCAAAGTCTTTACTGGCTTTAGATCACAGCATAATGATGCTCGTGGACCTTTCAAAGGAGGTATCCGCTATCATCCCCAAGTAAGTGTTGATGAAGTCAAGGCGCTATCTATGTGGATGACTTGGAAGTGTGCGATCGCAGACCTACCATATGGAGGAGGTAAGGGCGGCATTATTTGCAATCCAAAGGAGATGTCTGAAGGCGAACTTGAGCGTATGACAAGACGTTATGCTTATGGAATTTCCGATATTATTGGACCACATGTCGATATTCCTGCTCCCGATGTTTACACTGGTGGAAAAGAAATGGCATGGATTATGGATACGTATTCTGCATTGAAAGGGAATTTTGTCCAGCCAGAACTTATTACAGGTAAGCCTCTTGCAATTGGAGGTTCTCTTGGCAGGAATGAGGCAACCGGTCGTGGCTTGTCCTTTGCTATACGAGAGGCTGCCAAAAAACAACAAATCAACATGAAAACTGCTACAATAGTTGTACAGGGATTCGGTAATGCTGGTCAATTTGCTGCTCAGCTTGTAGAAGAGCAGGGTGCAAAAATCATAGGTGTATCGGATTCGCAGGGAGGAGTTTATAACAAGAATGGTATCCAAGTAGGTGCTCTGAGGAGACATAAAGAAAAGAAGGGTTCAGTCGTAGGTTTCTCGGGAACCAAATCCATCAGTAATGAGGATTTACTAGAACAAGAATGTACTATATTGATACCAGCAGCTCTCGAAAGTCAAATTACCAAGAAGAATGCTGGAAAAATTAATACAAAAATAATTGCAGAAGCAGCTAATGGTCCTACTACCACTGAGGCTGACGAGATTTTATACAAGAATAACATATTAGTAATTCCGGATATCCTAGCCAATGGAGGAGGTGTTACAGTTTCCTATTTTGAATGGTTACAGAACCTAAGGAGAGAATATTGGTCTGAGAATGAGGTAAATGAAAGGCTTGATAGAAACATTACAAAGGCATTCAGCGATGTCTTTCATGTATATGAGAAATATAATGTCAATATGAGGAAAGCAAGCACAATATTAGCTGTGAATAGAGTTGTCGAAGCAATAAAAATTAGAGGATTATGGCCTTAATTATTCGCTATCAAGTTAAATAACAGAGAAGAGGACTACTACGACAAGAAGGAGATAAAAAGCACACAGCCTAATTCTCTGGATTATTCAGTAGAAAATGAATGTCCACAAGAACAGCTTTTGGTTACATTAGGATTGTTGATCTTAAAACCAGAGCCCATTAAACTGT
>JBKPPX010000096.1:0-12071 GCA_046733815.1 Thermoproteota archaeon
GTCGTCGGCAGCGTCAGATGTGTATAAGAGACAGGCTGTAATTAATGTTGCATCTTCATGCAGGGCTACATCTTTTATTATTGCATCGATCCTTCCATGTTTTGCCAAGCGAATGTCGTCTATATTAGGTCGTTCACCTAGAACTCTGAGTGATAAATGTTTGATTGAACTTTGATCTCTTATCTTCTTAATCTCATTCAAGCCGACAAATCCATACTCCTTATTAGAGGATGCTTGTGACTGCAATTCATCTAAAACTGCTAAAGGAATTATAATTTCACTGCCTTTATCAATCTGACCTGCTTCGATCATCTTTGTAATCTCTCCATCAATAATTATACTCGTATCTAAAACATACCTTTTATTATTCAACAGATTTGAAGTTGTAATAGGCGATTAAAGTATCTTTGCTAATTTGTTAGCAGCCTGAGGAAATATAAATGACTTCATTTATTTATTATATTTTTTTCTTTATTATTTTTATTTATATGCTGAAAGCCGCCTTCTGTATTCAATATAGTATCCAAAACCGATTAGTTAGAAAATTATGGTTATAATGAGTATTATATTGGTTTATAGTTCCGTCTAAATATGATCTGTATACATGTGGCATATTACAAGCCATAAATAGGTACATGATAAGACAGAGCTGCAACGTAAACCTGTCGAACATCTTTCATAATATACACATTTAAGTCGTTTCATAATTGCGACTGGATCACTTACAAGCATAGAATGAGGAAAGTCAAAATATGAGATTGTATTTTATATTACTCAATTTGGAACAACAATTTTTTCAGAAATTGTGTGATCAAGTTATTTCGCTTGATTCCTCAATCAGGTTTGCAGGAATTGCAGATGAAGATGGCAAGATATTAGCTGTTTCTGAACGAAGGGGTCTCAACCCATTATTAACGCCAGAAGAAAGAGCCCAATATGCAATTACAGCGGCGACGCGTCAATATACTAGATTAAGGTGGGAATACCTGTTAGGGAAAATCTATTACGCGAGCTCGCATTATGCCAACCTTCTTCGCGCAACTATTCCTATTACAAATGATAGCAGTAGACTTTCTTACGTGTTATTATTATCATTTGATGTTGACACTGAAAACTTTCATCAAATTATAATGAAAAAAATTATTCCCTTAGTCAAAAAGAACACGGCTAGACTATTAAAGGAAATAGAACCTTAACAAGAAAGTCGACTTATCATCATTGAGTATATGTGTAATGTCTAAGTTAGTAACAGAGGATTTCCTATTATATCAATCTAACATCATCTATTATTGTTTTGCAGATATTCCTCCATCTACAGTTAACACCGCACCTGTTATCCATTTTGAGTCATCAGAGCAAAAGTAAACAACCGCATTAGAAATATCATCAGGTTCCCCTATTCTTCGTAGCGGAAATGATGATTCAAGGAGTCGCCTTGCATTTTCATCCTGTAAATATGGCTCAATCATAGGACTGCGAATTGTTGATGGCGCAATACAGTTACAGCGGATCCCATACAATCCATATTCTACAGCAATACTTTTTGTAAACATGATCACTCCTGCCTTTGTAACACCATACACAGAGAAGGGTACATTTGGTATAGAGCGCATTCCAAGTAAGGAGGAAATATTCACAATACAGCCCTCTTTTCTATCAATCATTATAGGCAGGACCGCTTTTGTAGTCCTAAATGTTCCAAGAAGATTTGTGTTGATTAGCCCAGTCCACTGGTCATCAGTCATTAAATGGAACGGTGTAGGATCATAGATTATTCCTGCATTATTAATCAAGATATCAACCGTATCAAATGCTGAAAGAGCTTGTTCTATAGCATTTAATACTTCGGCCTCTTTTGTAATATCCGCAGTTACCGGCAAAAGATTCTTGTTATCGCCAATCTCTGCAATAGATCGCATAAGTTTAGATCGATCTCTCCCTATCAGTACTACCTTGGTTCCTTCCGAAACGAGTCTTCGTGTTATAGATTTTCCTACGCCGCCTCCAGCGCCTGTGACTAGAGCAACTTTGCCTTTTAATTTCATCACTTGAAGAACGTCAAACATTCTTTTTAAAGTACTTTTCGGATATAACCCGCAGCAAGCCTTTAGAAATCTTCTTAACTTAAAGGAATGCTTTTAATTTCGCTTTTTAAAAAGAGGATTAAAGACCTTATGATTTATAATAATGGAGATGGTATGGATATACAAAATCCAATTTCTATAGGCATAATTGGAGGCGGACAGCTTGGAAAGATGATTGCTCAAGAGGCAAAACGAATGTCTTTTAGGATAATTGTATTAGATCCTAATCCTGACTCGCCAGCATCCTCTGTCTCAGATGAATCCATTATTGCAGATTTTAAAGACGGAGATGCGATCACAAAACTAGCAAATAAATCCGATGTCTTAACTTATGAAATAGAGCTTGCCAATTCTGAGATACTTGAGAACTTAAGTTCTAAGAATTTTATTGTTCATCCTTCCCCACAAACCCTCAGAATAATACAAAACAAATTTAGGCAAAAGTCATTTTTAAAGGACCACGGTATTCCAGTCGCGGAATTCGAGCTTGTAAAGTCAAAGAAAGATCTGAGTAACGTTTGTGATAGATTTGGTTATCCTTGTATATTAAAAATATGTGAAAATTCATATGATGGGCGAGGAAACTACATAATTCGGTCAGAAAATAGTATTCCTGGGTGCGAAGATTACCTGCCTGATAGACAATGCATGGTGGAAAAATTCATTCCTTTTGAGAAAGAGATATCTGTAATGATAGCAAGAAATCCTAGCGGTCAAATATCTTCTTTTCCAATAGCAGAAAATATTCATCATAATAACGTTCTAGATACTACCATCGTTCCAGCTAGAATCTCACATACTGCAGTTGCAAAAGCTCAAGAATTAGCAGAGAAAACTATGAGGGTATTGAAGGGCTCTGGAATTTTTGGTATAGAAATGTTTGTTACCAAAGATGAACAAGTGTTAATAAATGAAATAGCGCCTCGCCCTCATAATTCAGGCCATTATTCTATAGAAGCATGTTCAATCTCACAGTTTGAGCAGCACCTTAGAGCTATTCTTGATTTACCATTATCAAAACCAGAACTATTGTCGCCTGTAGTAATGGTCAATATATTGGGTCCTAAAGATTGTAATGGGTCATATATGATTATAGGACTCAAGGAGCTTCTGTCAATAGCAGGGTTAAAACTTCATATTTATGGTAAAAGGATATCTAGCCCTAGAAGGAAACTTGGACATATCACTGTGACTGCAAGTTCTCTTGAAAAGGCGATAGAGAGGGCAGATAAGGTAAAAAATATCATAAAAATAAAAGATGTAAAAGAGGTGAATAAAATTAGATAGATGTCTTGTTGGCATAATTATGGGAAGCGAATCAGACCTTTTCATAATGAAAGAAGCCGCTGAAATATTAAATGCATTTAGAATTTCTAATGAAATTAAAATTGTTTCAGCACACAGAACTACTGATAGAATGATAAGCTATGCTAATGAAGCCAGAAGAAGAGGAGTTATGGTTATCATTGCTGGTGCAGGAGGCGCGGCCCATCTTCCCGGAATGGTCGCTGCAATAACATCTATTCCTGTTATCGGCGTTCCAATTAAAACAACTGCTCTCCATGGAATAGACTCTTTAATGTCAATAGTACAGATGCCCCCTGGCGTCCCGGTTGCCACAGTTGCCATCAATGGGGCAAAGAATGCCGCAATACTTGCTAGCCAAATATTGGGTCTAAAGTTTGCAAAAATAGCCGCAAAGGTTGAAAAATATAAAAGAGAATTGAAATATAATGTAATTCGTCAGACTGACAAGCTAGAAAGGATTGGATTTGAGAAATACCTAGCAGATAGAGTACAAGATGGTAACAAAAAGTAATATCCTAGAAGATAATATAAACGATATGATCACGAGCCGATCATGCCAGGAAGTTTGATAGGTCTTCGGTATTCTTTGGTCACGTTGATGCCTTCATTAGCAGTTACCTCAACTTTATCTAATCGGCTGCCTTCAGGCGGAGATAGATAGATTTTTTCTCCAGGATTTATCATTTTGATGACCTCACTGCTATTGCCGTAATATACCACAATGTTGGTTAAAGGATGTCTTCCTGTATTGGTTAGAGTAATTCTTGCATTTACAAACAAAGATTGCTCATCCTTCATTGCATCCACGTCAATAGAATAGTCTTTAGTAGGAGTTATAGAAATAAGTAAAATCGTTATGACTGCCGCAGCGGAGATAATAGTAACGGCTAGCATTATTACCGTTATACGCATAATATATCCTAATAGATCAGTATTATTAAGTTAGCCCTTGTTTAATATGTCATAAGTATGAATTACAATATTTACATTAACTGTTCCATTTTAAGATCCTCGAATCTTCTGTATAAACATTGAAGGACATTAATGAAACATTTTTGGTATTGAAGTCATCAATATATTGTTATTCATCCCCCTTCATCTCTTCTCTTGTCTTGAAAATTGGTTTTATCCCGAGAGATGAGTAATCACCTGTAGCGCAGGTAAAACAGAGCTCTTCTTCCGGCAGTCCAATTGCATTCGCCAAGTTAAAAGTATTATTGTAGGCTACAAAATCAGCCCCAATGACTCTAGAAACCTTATCTTCAAGGTCGGTCTTAGAAATTTCACCATTTGCCTGTTGGTAAGCTAAAAGCTCACTTTGTGAAGGAAAGTCAATGCCTGCGTAACACGGATAGCGTATAGGAGGATAAGTGACGATCATATTTATTTTCTTGGCTCCAGCAGAACGTAATGTCTTTATAATAGAAGCAGAGCTCGTTCCTCTAACGATACTATCGTCAACAATAACTACGTTTTTTCCTTCAATAACGTCACTAATAGGTATGATTCCCTTGTTGATTTCCAATCTGTCTTCCTGATACGGTTCTATAAAGCTTCTCATTAATCCCTTTTTTCTATATATATCTTTTAGTAAACCTTCTTCAAAAGGAATGCCCAATTGCTGAGCGTACCCCAAGGCTGCAGGCCGTGCAGAATCAGGTACTGGTATGACAACTTCTGCATCTATCATAGGATATTTTTTTGCTAATATGTGTCCAATTCTCTTTCTGGCCGCATAGATATTTATTCCCTCCATAATACTGCTCGGATGTGCAAAGTAAGTGTACTCAAATGCGCAGTGAGCATGCGGCCGATCATTGGAAAAGCGTTCTATCTGTATCCCATCTTTATCCATTTTTACGAGTTCGCCTGGTTCCACATCACGTAGTAACTGAGCCCCTGTAGCAGATAAAGCACATGATTCAGATGCAACTATGTACGTGTTGGTTTCTTTATGAACACCTAGGACTAGAGGCCGGAATCCTTTTGTATCGCGCGCAGCATAAACTGAACCACTGTCAGTTAAAAAAGTAAAGCAGAAAGAGCCTATCATTTCATCTTTCAGAATGTTTACAGCCTCTGTCATGTCATGCGTGGCCGCTAAGTGCATCACAAGTCTCTTTGCAACAACTAGCGTATCGCTCATAGTTTGCGGAGTAAAACTGCATCCTCCAACCATTCCTGATAATTCCTGTACATTTGCAATAGTACCATTGTGTGCTATGCACAAGTCTTTAATCTTTATTGGTTGCGCATTTTCCAATGTACTTTTACCGAAGGTCGAATAACGAACATGACCTATTGCAGCGCGCGAATCATACCTTTTAATAACAGTTGGAAATTCTGGAGCTGCAGACGAAACTAGGCCAAGATGCTTAAATGGAGGTTTGCCTGGGATCGCCAGCCCCCATGCTTCCTGACCTCTATGTTGAAGCGCACGAAGAGAATCAATTACAAACGGTATAACATTGGTACTACCTAATGAAAATACGCCCACTACCCCGCAATTTTCGTGGATCGTTTTAATTATCTTCCTCTCCCGCATTTTCTAAAAATGCGAAGTGAAATTAAATAAAATGAGCATGCACGTTGATGTTTATACTGGTTGTAATCCAAGAGTACATTTAAGTATATGAAACCACTAAAAAACATTCTTATGGCAAGATTATGAAGTGCTACTAGTGCTTTTGCTATCCTCATTGTTATTGCGCTTTTTTAAATACCCTGTATTATTCATTATTCGTTCCAATTCACCATAACTTTCTGTCAAATATTTTAGAGATAGGTTTACAATTTCCTTGTCTTTTTTTCTTATAAACTTAACATTCTTATCAGCACATGTCACACAGCCAATCTCAGCAAAGACAATTCCATTGATGTTAGTCAAATATTTTTCAACATCGGCTGGTTTACTTGTGCCTATAATGTATCGAGAGTGCGATTCTGAAAACAATAGATTGTCTATTCTAGAACACGAGTTCGGTATAAAATCTAGGTTTACGACAATTCCTGTCTCACCATGTATTGCCATTTCAGATAAGGCCACTGCTAGTCCTCCTTTAGAGCAATCATGGACACAGTCAACTAAATGCTTCCTAATAAGCTGAAGAACAACATTGCCATTAAGTTTATCTCTATGAAGGTTTAACTTAGGAACATTTCCACCTAATATATTATGGTAGTATTCATAGTATTCAGATGCGCCCATCTCATCTGACGTATTACCTATTATGAAAATAGAATTCCCAGGCTTCAGACTACATTGCATAATCCATGACTCTTTCTCTATCAATCCGAGCATACCTATGACTGGAGATGGTTTAATTGCTCCTTTCATATTTTCATTATAAAGACTTACTTTTCCACCGACCACTGGTATTTTTATGAATCTGCAAAATCTCGATATTGCATTTACTGCCTGTGTAAAAGTCCAAAATATCTCTGGATCTTCAGGACTTCCAAATTGGAGGTGATCGATTACACCTATAGGTTCAGCGCCAGTAGAGATTACATTTCTCCTCACTTCTGACAGACATCCCATAGTTCCCTGATATGGATCTAAAAAGCAGTGTTTCGAATTACCGTCAAGCTTTACTGAAATAAATTTATCTCTGCTTATCTTCAAAACACTTGCATCGCCTAATCCTGGTTTCAGAACCGTTCGAAGTCCGACTTCATGATCAAATTGCCGATATACCCAAGATTTGTCAGCTATCGTGGGATTTGATAGCATCGAAAGAAGGACTTTATTTAGATCGTTAGGAATATTACACCTTATAATTCTTTTACGCAATTCTTTTAGATATCCTGGTAATTTTGATTTTCTTAAGACAAGAGGTGGATTTGCTATGAGATGTGATGGCATTCGAGCTACCAGATTACCATTATTTCTAATGACAAGGTCCTTATGCTTTCTGACTCTACCGATTATTGCATAGCTGATTTCATATTTGTCGAATATTCCTTTTAGTGTGTCAATATTACTCTCATCTGTAATATACATCATCCTTTCCTGCGATTCTGATATCATCAATTCTGTTGGTATCATGTTTCTGTGTTTTGTATGAATTGACTCTAATTCAATATCAAATCCTCTTTGCAGAGTGTCAGATGTTTCTGACAGACAACATGCAAGACCACCTCCGCCTAAATCTTTTACGGCCTTTATACAGCCTTTCTCCGACGCCTCAATTGTTGCCTCGAGTAGCAACTTTTCCAAAAATGGATCCGGTATTTGGATTGCAGATCTGTTTTCTTCTTCTAAACCTTTAGAAGCAAAGAATGCCCCATGGATACCATCTCTACCTGTGAATCCTCCTGCAAGAACAACGAAATCGTTGATTTTAGCGCTATTCATGATAATTCTATCTTTTCTTCCAATTCCTATTGATGCTACATCTACTAGACAATAGTCTTCAAAAGAGGGATCAAATTCCACCTCACCTCCTATAGTTGGCACACCAATACAATTACCATAGTCGGCGATGCCACGTACGACATTCCTCAATAGCCACTTAGATTTGGTATACTTTTTTATATTTTTATTAATAGGCGAAAATCGCAGTGCATTTAACAGAGCTATTGGACGAGTCCCCATAGATATAATGTCTCTTATTACTCCTCCAACACCCGTTGCAGCGCCTCCATAGGGCTCGACTGCGGATGGGTGATTATGACTTTCTATGTGAACCGTAACAATATAACCGTCTCCAATATCAAGAATTCCAGCGTCATAACCTGGACCTACAACAACTCTTCTTCCCTTTGTTGGTAACAATTTCAGATACTTTTTCGAAGATTTATACGAACAATGCTCAGACCACTCTGCGCCTACAATATTTAGCTCAACCTCATTTGGAAATCGTTGCAATTTATTCTTTAAATAATTTAGTTCATCGTTACTTAAGATACTCAATTTTTTTCACAATTAATCTATCTGTTTCGCGAGGGATCCGATTTGATGTCTAGATAAGACAATAACGATTTAAATATCATGTGCGCTTCATTTGAAATCCTGTCAGGCACTAGAATACTTTCAACAGCTCTTTCGGGGTGAGGCATCATCCCCATAACATTCAGATCGTTATTACAAACTCCAGCAATCAATTCGGTTGATCCATTTGGATCGTCATTGACATATTTTAAGACTATTCTATTTTTCCTTTTTAAATATATTAAATCTTTATTGTCTACTAAATACCTTCCTTCGCCATGAGCAATAGGAATTAAAATTTCTTTATTTTTTTCAAATTCATTAGTAAAAGGTGTCCTATTATTAAGTATTTTAATTCTTGTCCATCTGCAAATAAATTGGAGAGTATTGTTCATTGTTAAAGCTCCCGGCAGTAAGCCTGATTCAACAAGGATCTGAAAGCCATTGCAGATACCAAGAACCGGGATACCATCTTTGGCAAGTCTTTTTACGGCACGCATTATAGGGCTTCGAGCGGCAATTACACCTGCACGTAATCTATCACCATAAGCAAACCCGCCAGGAATAATTATAGCATCGTAATTTGTAAAATCTTCTTTTGTATGCCAAAGAAGATCTGTCTTAATTCCAAAGGAGTTTAGTAATACATGATGAATATCTCGATCGCAATTGCTTCCAGGGAAAACTGCAACTCCAATCTTTGCCATTGCGGTATATTGAGTTGAATTTACTGTGCTCGTATTAAAATCTTCGTAAAAGCGAGTCGGCACTTTTATACCTTATCTTTGTTACCGTCTTACGATTTTTATTTAAACAAAATTGTGATGTATATCATATGATAGTAATTGAATTATAAACATAAATAAGTTCAAAGTTTTTATTCTCAACAGAAAAGAAGTACTATTATGCCCAAGGTTGTTCGGGATATAATGACAAAACATGTGGTTACTATTGATGAAAATAGAACAGCATTGGAAGCAGCCAAAATTATGGCAGAGAAGGGTATCAGCTCATTAATTGTCCTAAAGGATCAGAACCCAGTAGGTATAGTAACAGAACGTGACTTCGTTAAGAAGATTTGTATTAAAGAACTAAAGATATCGCATGTAAAAGTCAACGAAGTTATGTCCAAAATTCGTACTTTTGCCGATCCAGAGATACCAATCGAAGTTGCCGTGCAGAGAATGGTAAATCATAAGATTCGCAGACTGCCAATTATGGAAACTGGTAAAGTTGTAGGAATTATTACTGTTACAGATTTAGCAAAATATCTACGCACAATATTGCTGATTGAGGGAGCACTTTCGGAGAAGAGCAATTCTTTAGAAGAATGATGGCCTCAGTTTCACTAGAGACAAAACTAATAATTGCCAAAATAACCACAGCGCTTTACAGGAACTGTCTTTGCATCTAACTAATTTCTCCTAACAAAGAATTAATTGAGAGTAATATTTTATAACGTTTTCTTGTCATAAAATGTAACCACTGGATAAGTAAGACCAGTAATAGATTACTTTGCTTTACCTATTGATCTAACTATACATTCACTTATGACAGGATTAAAGATACGCAGATCTTTACAAAGATTGCTGACAATTTTTTCTGCAGCTTTTTGAGATTTGGCGCTTACTATCATTTTCAAGGTCTTAGACGATCTTATCGACTCCACATTTGAATACCCTCCTTTAACTACAAGGTCACGATGGATAGTTTCTCCCTCTGGATCATTGACAAATTGTTTATTTTCTATTGTAACCAAAACAATAAATTTACAATAGGTTGAGCCTTTTTGGATCATGCCCATTTTCTACAGTTATCTGTGCTAATCATTTAAAGTCACCTATGAAGACTAGTCTTGCGTTATACCGAAGGTATTAATTACTCTCGGCAAGATTTCCTCTTACTCCGGTCATGTAGCTCAGCCTGGTAAGAGCGAAGGTTTTGTAAACCTTAGGTCATGGGTTCGAATCCCATCATGACCTTCAATCGAGGATTGAAAGCAAGTGAATTTATATAAAGAAGTACGTTTGATGAGACAAATTTGGACAATAGAGAATATAATTATAACGATGAGATTTTATTTTACCTGCAGCCAGGAAATTTAAATGAAATTGCTTCGCAAAGGCAAGGTAAAAGATTTATACGAATTAGATAATGGCAATATTCTGTTTTATTTTTCTGATCGTGTATCTGCATTTGATATCAAAATGCCTACTCCTATACCTAGAAAAGGCGAAATTCTTTGTAAATTTGCTAAATTCTGGTTTGAATATTTTGGCACAAAACATCACATGGTCAGAATCCACGATAATGATAAAATGGAGGTTAAGAAAATGAAGATGATCCCTATAGAGTGTATCGTAAGAGGTTACTTCTATGGTAGTCTTGAAGAACGCTACAACAAGGGCGTTACACATAATAATTTCCTCTCTGGTTCTTCCATTCCAGTCAAGGCAGCAAAATTATCTGAGCCTGTTTTTGATCCAACTACAAAATCTGAAGCACATGATATGCCGATAACCAAGGAGGAAATTATATCTTCTTGTCTTTTATCAACAAAGGATTATGATTATGTAAAAGAAACCTCGCTCATTTTGTATAACAAAATGAGTTCAATCGTGGAAAAGGCTGGTTTTATTATTGCTGATGTTAAATTTGAATTCGGCAGAGATGTAATAACTGACGAAATTTTGTTAGGGGATTCTCTTGGACCAGATGAGTATCGACTTTGGCTAAAGCGTGATTATACTCCTGGAAAAATCCAAGAAAGTTACGATAAGCAATTATTAAGAGATTGGCTTGTTAAAATTGGTTTCAAGGAAACAATTGTTGAATATTCAAAAAAAGGACAAAAACCTGCTCCACCTGTAATCCCAACGGAAATTGTAACAGAGTTAAGCAAGAGATATATTTTTGCATATGAGAAAATCAGCGGAAAAAAATTGTAGTTGCATAACAAGAAAGAAAAAGAAAACATTATTGTTTCGCTACAGCTTTAAAATGATGTATGGATTGATACGTTAAGTTCAGACCAAGCCGGGCAGCAGTAGAGGAAGATTAACTTTATGTATACATAAAAAAAATTTTTCAGGATTTTCAGAATATGGACATTCTGAGTTATATAATCTCCATTACTATTCAATATATATGTTCATAACAGCTCTGTTTTCAGGATCCTGCAACCATCGGACTATTTCTCTAGGTACGTCTAGCGAAGCCTTATCAGAATTGATGCAGAGGGTTCTAGAACACACAAAATTCGTTTTTCTGATCACTATGTCTTTAGCATCTAATAGAAGAAGTTTGCTGTGTCCAAATCCCTTAAGTCTATAAGATAGATTGCCAGCAAATATTGAAAGTCTTATAACGGAATCTTCTTTGTTCAATAGCCGTTGCAATGTTGGATTTAAATCCTTACAGGCTTTATTTGCCCTCACGCCAATTATACAGTCTCCTCTTAATGTAAGATTAGGATTCTTTGTTACTTCTATTGCCCGAGCATGAAGAGATCGGATATTGGGGTGCCCATAAAAAACAACTTCATCCTCGACCATAGCAATTGCCTATCAGTTGGTTGCCAGCATTAAACTTAGCGCAGACATTATCATAAGGTAAATTTAAATTAAACTTTACAAAGTAGTTAAAACTGAATTGTTACCAGCAGCAGCAGGATATGACCGAGCTATTACTGTTTTCTCGCCTGACGGAAGATTGTATCAGGTAGAATATGCCATTGAAACTGTCAG
>JBKPPX010000097.1:0-1614 GCA_046733815.1 Thermoproteota archaeon
GTATTAGCAAGTCCAAATTCATCGTGTAGTGCTCGAACCGCCTTCTCACAATCATTATCATTAACTACAAAAGCTAAATTTAATTCAGAAGATCCCTGAGCGATCATCATAACGTTGATATTTCTTGTTGCTACAGCACCAAAAACCTTTGCTGCTACACCCTTTATTCCGCGCATGCCTGAACCTACAACAGCAATTATCGCAACGTCTTCATTAACATTTAGTTGTTTTATAATCTTTCCAAGTAAATTTAGTTCAAATGTACTTGTTGCTTTATCGAGATCACTCTTCCTTACGACCATTGATATACTGGACTCTGAAGGACTTTGAGAGATCATCATAATATTTACTCTGTTTTTTGCAAGTGTGTCAAAGATCTTTGCGGCGGTACCTGGAATACCGACCATTCCGCCTCCACTAACATCAATCAAAGCTGTATGACGAATAGCACTGATGGATTTTACAATTTTTTGAGATGCTATGCTAGGAATATGTGAAATAATGGTACCTTCATGTTCTACATTGAATGTATTGCGTATTCGAATCGGGATTTTGATATCTAAAATAGGCTCAAGAGCACGAGGATGGATATACTTTGCGCCGAACAAAGCCATTTCCATTGCTTCGGCATAGGATACTTCTTTAAGTACTTTTGCAGAGCTGACTATCTTAGGATCCGCCGTCATTAATCCATCTACGTCACTCCAAAGCCAAATTTCATCGGCATTAATACTTGCTGCAATTATTGTGGCTGTATAATCAGAGCCTCCTCTACCGAATGTTGTTATATTGCCATTCTGGTCTACACCAATAAATCCCGTTACTATAGGGATTACGCCTTCTCTTAGTAATGGTTCAATTTTGTGAGCAACACGAAGTTTTGTGGTATCCATAAGAGGACGAGCTTCACCGAAATTAGAATCAGTTAATATCCCAACTTCTTTTCCGATAATGTATTGTGATGCTAATCCTATGTCACGTAATGCAAACGAAACAATTGGAGTTGATAGCCGCTCTCCAAATGACATTAAGTAGTCTAATGATCTCGGAGTGACTTCAGCCAGAAGCACTATTCCTTCCAGTATGTCTTCTAATTCATCAATCAGTTGCGTAATTACATTTTGTGCCTGATTTCTTAGTGTTCTATTTGAAATTGATTCATCAATAATGACCTGATGAGTGATACGTGTCCTTTTAATGAAATCCATTATAGAAATTTTATCTCCTCTCTTAACACTATTTGAAATAGATAATATTTCATCAGTTATACCTCTAACAGCAGAAACAACACCTACTATTTCGTCGTCTCTTTTATGTCTATACGATTTTATTAGATTGGCTACATGAATCACCTTTTCGCCAGAATCTATAGCAGTTCCGCCAAATTTCATTATGAGGCGCATACTAAATCAATAGATTCTAATTGCCTAAAGATTAATGCTTCTCTTTGTTTATCTAATATTCTTTCTATTGATTTTTCATTTACTATGTTTATCATCTATTACTATGAACATGTGTTGTAGTGATGGTGCTTAAGATAGATACTCGGAATTTACATATATATAACAGTACATCCCCTGGGGTAGCTTCAATATAACAGATCCGTCTAACGAC
>JBKPPX010000098.1:0-3284 GCA_046733815.1 Thermoproteota archaeon
GTCTAGCTTGTGCTATATGAATTAAAAGAGTTGCAAGGGGTGAGATGTACTCATGCAGAAGTCGCTACTTTTCCGCTAGTGGGTTCAATCTTGAAATGTGGCATGACCTTTTTGCTAAACATCTGGATAAATTTTATCTCATCTGGGCTGGTGCTGTGGATATGGACCCTTGTAAATCCTGCTTTGAAGTAATCCTCTATTGATTTTATGCAATCTTCAATTGAGGTTGTTATTTGAATGGCTTGCTTTAGTTTTTCGTCAGGGACTTCCTTTTCCGCTTTCCTCTGCAACTTTCTAGGATCGCTGATGTCAGAATCAAATACATTCTTAATCAGAGTCGCTCGCCAAAAGGTCGCAGACTTGAATGCCTCTTCGTAATCTTCGGAAAATGATACCTTGTATTCTGCTATCTTTTCTAACGAACTCAGATCTCTTCCCTCTCTTTCTGCAGTGGAATCGAAAACACGAAGTACCTTTCCTGCTTCAGCCGGTGCCAAATATGATATCAAGCCATCCGAGTATTTTGCAGCGACCTTTGTTGCCTGTTGTCCTGTCGCCGCCATGTAGATTGGGATCCTACCAGAGGGCAGAGTGTACAATTTGGCTTTTCGGATAAGAAAATACTCTCCGTTAAAATCCACAAATCCTTGATCCCCTTTTCCTTGACCCCACAGTTGCCTGATTACATGGATTGCTTCCTCTGTTCTTGTAAGTCTTGCCGGGGGTCTCGGCCAATCAAATCCAAGCGGCGACTCGTTCATAGATTCTCCGCTACCCAAACCAAGCCCAATTCGACTAGGATAAAGCACATCAAGGGATGCAAAAGCTTGGGCGATAATGGCTGGATGATATCGGTAGATTGGTGCAGTAACGCCGGTTACAAATTGCATTCTTTTTGTGTGCTCGGCAGCGGCTGCAATCCAGATCCAGGTAAAATTGCCATAGGCATTATCATGCCACCACGGGTGGAAGTGGTCGCTTGTCATTGTTGTGGTGAAGCCTCCTTTTTCTGCCTCTACAACAAATCGGAGTAATTGATGCATTGAATACTGTTCATGGGCGGCCCAGTATCCTATTGAAACCATCACTATACCAACACCTGCTAATGGCAAGAATGTTTCTAATGATAGTTCTATCTCTTTAAGAAATGGTTACCCTCTTCCTAATAGTTCAGGATCTGGTAATAATGACTCTTGCAGCATGAATTGACTTGGTCTCCCTTCTAGGGGTTTTACTTCTTCGCATTTAAGAAATGTGAATAGATCTACCGCCAGTATATCACCAGTATCTGTACAATTCGTATGGATTATCTGCTAAAGAACTGAAGTGACATGAAGTGATCTTTGCTATATTGAATCCCAGCAACGACTTATGTAAGGACTTGCTCATAGTAGTTCAAATGGCTAGAATTCACGTTCAGACGTTCTTGGACGAGTATGAATAATAGCTATGGAAGCTTCTCTAACAAGTTAATGTCATATGGGAAAATAATTTTGTTATAATCGTCCTAGATAGTATCGGTTCTATAGTTTTAGCTTTAGTCTCCAAAGAAGACGATAATGGAGCGGTTTTGTTGGGATGCAGCTGAAAATTCAGTCGAACCCCAAGATGGCAAAATCAGGACAATACCTTTTGTTAGTCATTCAACAGTAACAGTGGATTCTGCTTCTTCTTTATGTGCATCGCCTTTTTCACTATATGCTAGTTTATAATCCTGAAACATAGCCTGTTTGAAATTATCTGCTAGTTTTTCAAGTTCTTTCTTAACATACCCGTCACGACAATGGAATGCTTCGTGCTTTAATGCTCTTTTACACGGATGATTTTCCAAGGCAAGGGGTCCGGCTTGCATAAAAGCTGTTCTAGACATCATACCGATATCATATTTGCAGTTCGACTCGATATCAGATCCATGGACAAACATCTTATATGATGCATGTGATTAGTATCAATGGACAAACTCAGAGTTTACTTGATGAAAGCAGACAAGACTTTTGAGGGTACGACAGCCGAAGTATCCGATCAGATAGGCAGTCAGATCAATTCTGATTTAATGAGTCTGTCTCAAGAAAAAAATATGAGACAGATGATAATTGGATGAGCCAGAACATTTGTGTCATGTGCAAACGCGACTATGATACCAAAGATATTACAATTGAGCAGAAAATAGTAGTTGATGAAGCCTTTTGTCCCATTTGCTGGCAAAAGGAAATTACGGCATATAGCGATGGTGATATGGACTTTTCATTCCTGGAAGGACTTGTGAAGTGATCTTAAAGCTAATCAATAAAATATAGAGATAAAAATTCTGCCTTTAGGCATGATTGATGAATGTTACGCCAGCTATCTATGCCCAAGATATCTGTAGATCAGCCATATCGCAGAAAAGCTTGACGCTCTTTACATAGTTCCTGACCGTACCTATCGCAATTTCCTTCCTGTCAATCTGCTCACGTTTGCTTTGTAAAAATTTAAAACAGAGTTAAATGCATAGTCGGGATCTGCTATTGCTTGGGCTGCAAAGGGTCGGGCTTTGGCTTCCTTTGTGCCTGTGTATCCTAGAAAATCAATGAATTTGGTTAACCTCCGGATGTATTTGTCCCGGGTTGCGGGTGCCTTTAAAGCAAAAAGAAAAAGCATCCAAGGATGAGTTGGTTCTTTCTTTAGTCTCTAGTGTGGTGCTGGTGGTCGTCTATTTCTCAGGTCCCACACGTTCCATTATATCCAATTCTTTCTATATCACCTATTTTTTTAAAGGAATCCACCAAAGAGGACCGATATCGATGCGGGCTCGGTGGAATACGAGACAAATTTGACCTAATAATTCCACCCAACAAAATAGCCAATACATAGATGGATTCGATTGGATTGGTACTGATATCAGTACTAAGAGAGCATGTTGGGTCGTGTATAGGGTCTGTTATTGTTAGAAAACATGGACGCAGAGGGATTCGGGAGAAAAAACTTAGGAATTAAGACACAATGAAGTCATATGAGCTCGTCCGCACAATATCGTGTTGAAAACTCTCCCATCTGCTCTGTATTGGTCTGAGCCTTATGACCTCCAAATAAGCCGTTTCCAGACGAAGCAGTAAGGAATTGATCGACAACTTTTATACCACCTTTGATTTTCTTTATTTACGATTCTGACGGGAACCTAGAAGGTTTTTTGTCCTTTTTTAATAAAATATCTATAGCAAAATTAATAGATAATTATTCCCCAAAGTTTATCTGGCTCTTTATTTCAGTTTCGCTTGGTATACTTTGGTAACACAGGCATACTG
>JBKPPX010000099.1:0-4483 GCA_046733815.1 Thermoproteota archaeon
ATCCACTATTGCTTCTTCATTAAAAGAAAAAGGATTGGAAGTGATAACCATGGGTGATGCTGTACGAGAAGAAGCCAAACGGCAAAATCTAGAACCAACAGATCGTAATTTAGGTACTTTGATGTTAAAATTACGAACAGAATTGGGACCTGGAGCAATCGCCCATTTAATCTTAAGAAAAATAGAAAAAGATACTAATCATAATAGAAGTATTGTCATTATTGATGGCATTAGAAGCATGTCTGAAGTTGACATATTAAGGAGCATTGGCTACGTCAAATTATTAGCTGTTCATGCATCAACAAATACGAGGTTCATATATACAAAAGAAAGAGCTAGATTTGATTCTCCGTCAAGCATTCAAGATTTTGTCGTTAGAGACAAACGTGAATTAACAGTAGGTATTAGTGAAGCAATAGCTTTAGCAGACGAGACGCTGTCTAACAATGCATTAACGGTCGAAGAACTAAAACAAAGAGCTTTTGAGATAATTCAAAAGTGGATCAATGAAATTAATAAAAATGATAATAGTGTTATTATTAATCATAAAAGTGATAATAATAATAAATGAGAAAAGCACCTTTTACAGCACAAATCGAATTAAAAATAGAAGCTTCAGTTTATCCATCTGAATGTCCTGAAAAAGTGATGTCGGCAGTTACTAATGTCATTGATAAATGTTCTGCAGATTTCAGATATGGCAGTAGAGTCATTGGCAGAGCTAGCGGCAGTGAATCACTTAGCACTATTTATGAGCAGGTTAGATCCAGAGCTTCAATGGGTGTTCTTAGAAGAATGTTAGTGGATAATAAAATTGCAGATATGACTTATTTCTTTCTAAATAAACAAGCGGCCAGTGCTGGCGTCGTAGTAGTAATTGAAGATGTAAAGGAATCTCCTTTGGGACCTATACGTGTAAATATAGATTGTGAGGAGCTAGATGCGCTTATATGCTGGCTCGCTCCCGGAAATGGCAAAAAGTAGTTCTGAGCAGGTAGTGTTAATCTTGAATGATGTATAAGAGCAGAATTAACTGATAAGAGAGATTTTCCTGCTCACTTTTGAAATACCTAATAGTGTATAGTTAAAAGGAGAGCAAAAGAAAACATTTAGCTGATCGAAATGTTGATAGGCTTTAAAGTGTTTATTGTTTGAAAGTAGGTTCCTATAGAATTTTCAAATTTATATAATTCTTGATTTAGCCAATTTAGATTCATTGGTTGATTTGTTTATCTAAAACTTATTTTATCCAAAAAATTTTCTCAAGTTGCCTATGTGGCATATGATAGCTATGAGTGTTAATTTTTATATTAGTAGTTGAATTTGAAAATTCCCAACGATGAATTTGGTACAAAATGTTATACAAAACAAAATACTTATTCTGCTGATAGATCCCAATAATTAGCATCTTTAAATTCTTCTTTGGGTTTGCCTAGAGATTTCCATTCTCTAAATGATTGTGAATATAACTTGACATTCTTCACACCTGCCAATTTCAGTGCATAATATGCCAATCCAGATAATGTTCCAACACTTCCACAATATGTGATTATTTCAGAATCAGCAGAAATGCCTCTATTTTCGATAAATCTCTTAATATCTTCTGCTTTGCGAAAAATGCTGCCATTGGAACCAAGCATAGTGTATGGAATATTTTTGGCACCAGGAATGTGTTCAGTTAAAAAGTTCAGACGTTCTCTAGAATCTATTAGTATCGTATTAGGCTGCTCCTTCACAGTTTCTATATAAGATGCATCAGCATGAATCCCATGATTTACATTTAATGCGTGTTCAGTACGTGGAAAGATATTGATTTTCTTTTCCGTTTGTAATCCTAAATTTTTCCAATGGCTGAACGTCATTTCAAGTAATGCAGTATTTGTGTGGCCAATATATTGAAAAGTCCATGTTACTCGAGCTGCCAGTGCGCCAAATGTGTCATCATAAACGACAACTGGCATGTTATCTGATATCCCCGCATTCTGCAAAATATTTATGATTTCTTGTGGGTTATCTTTCTTCAATATCTCTGCAAGTGGAATGGAAACTGCTGTCGGAATGTGCTCTTGTTGGTAGTCTTCTTCTTTACGAACATCTACTATGCGGACTGTCTTTTTTTGAATAAGTATTTGCAAGGTATGGACATCGCAAATGATTGGAAGATGGAAATTAATGTAGCTGTTATTATTATTACTACCATCACTGCCTTTTCCCATTTTTAAATTAAATACCCCTTCTTGTTCCTTAGTGGAAGCCTTCAAGCAGCACATTCTCCTCGAGCCGTCTTTGCAGAGAATTTGACATCATTGCCATAATCTCTGTATGATTCTGGATCCTGTTCTATTGCTGCTAATTGCGTTACAGGAAGCAGTAATGCCTTAATATTTTCA
Organism: Thermoproteota archaeon; assembly: GCA_046733815.1. Taxonomy (GTDB): domain Archaea; phylum Thermoproteota; class Nitrososphaeria; order Nitrososphaerales; family Nitrososphaeraceae; genus JAJNBK01. The sequence goes on from JBKPPX010000099.1 coordinate 2,391, forward strand.
ATATTTTTTATGCTACCCTTTCCCTCTCCAGCAGCAATTTTGTTGATCCATTGATTCAATGTTTCAGTATTATCGCGTTCCTGTTTGTATAAGTCTATTATCTTGCGAATTGTATCGATCACACGCTTTGCTGGTACTCGCATTACGGCCTTGCCTAATTCTCCAAATTCGCCATCGCTTCCTCCGAATAGCATTGTGTACGTTGGAGCCATTGCAGCTCCGATTCTCGATGCTCCGCCAAAGAATCCAATTGTTGCAATTTCATGCTGCCCACAAGAATTGGGACAGCCACTAATCTTGATTGTAGAATCCCTTAACAAATCATCAGTATCAAATCCTAATTCTAAGAACTTGCGCTGTACTTCTTTCGCTAATCTATGTGAGTTTGTAATTGCTAGATTACATGAAGTAGTTCCGGAACATCCCACCGCCGATGCAATTGTTAATGCTCCGGGATTTGCAAGTCCGATGGATGAAAGTGTATTGTAAAAGTCATTCAATTCACTGCCCTTTACATAACGTATGGCAAAGTTTTGCTGAGGTGTGTTTCTAGCAGTGCTTTCGGCAGAGAATTCGCGAATAGATCTTGCTAATACCCGTAGTTGGTTAGCCGTAATATCTCCTGCTCCTAGTGTTACGAAAACTGTGAAATATCCTTCCTGCTTTTGTGGAACAACGTTAGTATGTAGCCATCTTTCGTATGAAGGGCTTTGCTGCGTAACCTGTTCATTTAGCATTGGTAGCTTCGACGTCAGATGCACTGATTTTGGTAATTGTCTTTTTTCATCTTCCTCTGCTTTTACATTAAATAGTTTGGATGTCGAAAAAGAGGTAGTCATTTCAACTATCGAGCGTTCCTTTAGTACCATCTTTTGGAATTTTTCCCACCCCATTTCATGTACTAGATAACGCATCCTATTTCTTGCCATATTTTCACGATTGCCATGTCTATCAAACAGCCTGATGGTAGCCATACACGTTGATAGCATTCTATCTTCTGGCGTAAAATCTTCTAATGAATGACCTATAAACGAAGCAGCTCCAAGACCTCCACCAAGATAAATTTTGAATCCTTTCATATCATCTTTGATTGCAGATACCAATCCAATATCTGCAATTCTAGCCAAGCCATGCTTATTGCAACAGGAAAAATTAATCTTGAACTTGCGCGGAAGGTTCTGACACATGGGATTTCTGATAAAGAATCGAGCAATTGCTTTAGCATACGGCGTAGTGTCGAATGCCTCATCTGAACAAACACCAGCGAAATGACTGCACATTACGTTTCTGACAGTGTTGCCACATGCTTCTCTAGTTGTAAGGCCTACTTCAACAAGGCCTCTCAGTACTTCGCTAACGTCTTCTAACTGCACCCAATGAAGCTGAATATTCTGTCGTGTAGAGACATGAGCTGAGCCAATTGAGAATGCTTCTGATAGACTTGCTATCTTTTCAAGCTGATCTGGAGTCATTTCTCCGCTTGGTATTTTGATTCTGACCATGCTATAGTTCATCTGAAGTCTTGAACCATAAGCACCGTGCTGTAGTCTAAAACGACGAAAATCGTCATCAGATATCTTACCCTGTCTGTAAAGCTTAACTTTTTGAGCGAAAATTTCTGTTTCCTCTTCTTTTCCCCATTGTGGATTGAGTCCTGAGGGAGGAATATTCTTATTTTGAGAATTATCAGTACTAATATTATTCTTCAATATGACCTATTGCGAGTCTAAAACTTTATATTTTTTGTGGAAATAGGACATATTAGTAGTGACATATGATAATGGCGGCAAGAAATACTGCTATTGACCATTATATCTAGCAAAGACGATACATTATGTTAGTCGTAGAAGGAATTTCTTCAACGAATAACCCATTATAAAATTATCAATTATTGGAAAAGAAGAATGATAAGCTAAATACTACATATTATTTCCCGCCAGCCATTCAGAAGTATTGTTTATACAATACCTATTGTCAGCTAATGCTTTTCACTATTATCACCATTTAGAGTGATCTTCTATCTCGTTTTAGGATTTTAATTTGCTAGTCTACCATGAAACTTTTATAACAATAACAGCAGAGCGACATGAACA
>JBKPPX010000100.1:0-1631 GCA_046733815.1 Thermoproteota archaeon
GTAGAGAGCCAACCATAAGCCAATTCTTGGAGTTTATATACTAAGACATAGGAATATAATAATTGCAGAATCATTTCTTTGCTCATTAATCAAACTTTGTGGTAAACATATTGTTATAGTAATAAGGGAAGAATATGGTATCCTAAGGCATGTATCTCATTAGGACTAAAACATATACTACATTCCTTATCTAAAAATAGCATGGCTAAAGGAACGATTGAATATATAATAGAAAGAACTGAGGCATTTGATGATTTTACTATCAATATGTGAGAACTGGATTATTATGCAATCTGTGACATCTTTACAAATGGTTAACTCTTTTTTGTTTTTATACATAATAACATTACGAAATCTCATAAAATTTACTAACTTAACTAGTTGAGGCAGTTAAGTTAACATGACCAACTACTATAAGATAATCCTTAAATATTTACTATAAATAATAATTTTGAATGGCTAGTTTAGACGGTTACGGAATAGCCGTTTTAGCTTTCTTGGCACTATCTTTGACCGTCGGAACATTGACTTCGAGATTAGTCAAAAAGAGTAGTAAAAGATATATGGTTGCTGGAAAAAGCTTGCCACTCTTTTTTGTTGGGACTATGCTTGCTGCTCAATCAATTGATGGGAACTCGTCGTTGGGAAATGCTTCTCTTGTTTACCAATTTGGTTTTTGGGCAGGAGCGGCAATTCCTATTGGCCTTGGTATTTGTCTAATATTGACAGGTACTATTTATGGAAAAAGATTAAACAAAATGGCGATGTTAACATTGCCAGACTTCTATTATAGGCGTTTTGGTAATACATCTGAAGGAATATCAGGAATCCTGATGATGATAAGTTTTATTGTCCTCGTAGCAGGAAATTTTGCAGCTTCAGGATTTATTCTTTCCACAGTGCTGAAAATAGACTTTATTTGGGCGATGCTACTCGCAGCAATAATTGTCCTGATATATACATATGCTGGCGGATTGTTCTCTTCTGCGTATACAGATATCTTCCAGATTTATCTTGCTATAGGAGCCTTTTGGGCTGCTTTTATCTTTTTTGCAGGAGGATTTTCAGGAGTGCAATTTGGTACTATTCTTGGAAATGCCCCTCCAGAGTATTTGGATTTATCCGGATTGTTTGACATCGGAAATGGTGCATTAGTGAACTGGGCAGGAATACTGGCGCTAGGATTAGGAGACATCGTAGCTTTAGACTTCATGGAACGAGTGTTTGCAGCGAAGGATGGAAACACCGCAAGAAAGGGTGCGCTAATGGGTGCAGGCTTGACATTGTTCACAGTTGTTCCAACTAGCATGCTAGGTATTATCGCCCTTTATTTCTTGCCTAATATTGCTGATCCTTTTACGGCTTATCCCCAGCTGGCAATAAATCATGTACCATTTCCAATTGGAGCGGCTTTACTGATGGGCGTCTTAGGAGCTTCCATGTCTACTGCAAATGGTGGGCTTCTTGCTATATCCAGTGTCATGTCACGAAATATAATACAAAGAGATATTCTGCGAAGGATGTTGAGAAGGCCAGGCTTAGACGATAGAAGGTTGTTGTTAACGACTCGCATCTTTACAATACCTATGATGATTGCAGCATTTGTTTTAGGATATTTAATTCCTCAACCC
>JBKPPX010000101.1:0-1278 GCA_046733815.1 Thermoproteota archaeon
CAATACTCTTTGAAGATAAAAGGACATTACTATGTTATCGCTTTAATAATACCTTTTATTCATTATTCGAGAGATGTACTATAAAGTTTAAGACTGAGATATGCTTATTTATCTCATATGCAAAAAAATTATTTTTCACTAACTCATGCAGTAATAACATTGCTTCTAGTTGCTGTTATTGCGGGCTCATTTTCAAGTAATGTTTATGGTCATGCATCTCCTATCTCATATTCTCCAGCAATAAATTCTAATATTTCACAAAATGGACCTCTACCAACAAAAGTGGTAATATCATTTTCAGAAAGGCCAGAACCAAAAGCAAGTTATATACATGTAACAGATGCTAAAAATAATCGGATAGATAATAATGATTATGCAATTACAGGGCAAAACGAGAGACAAGCTACTGTTACACTAGATAGCAATAAACTTGCACCTGGAGTTTATACTGTCTCCTGGCTTGCATTATCTCGTGATGATGGACACATAACAAAAGGCTCTTATGTATTTACCATAGAACCTGCACAGGCGGCAGCAGCTCAGACTAGCTTATCGAATAAAAATAATACATTCTCTGATCAAGTTACGATTGAGAATATAACTTTGCAATATAAAATAAGTCCATTGTATGCTGGTATAAGTAACAGATTCAATGTGACACTTACTGATGCATCAGGTAAGTCTCCTACCAATATAAAGAATGTCATAATGCAGTTTAATCATAAACAAGCTGGAATAGGACCAATTGTTGCAAATTTACATAAACTAGAAAATGGAGTATATAGCACTGACGGAGGTTATATAAGTCAACCTGGTGAATGGGATATCAAGACTATAGTACAAAGAAATGGAGCATATGATCTAAATCACTCTTTTAAGGTAACAGCTAAAGCCTCTTCATAAAAATGATGATTATACATTTATATCGTTTCTTTATGTTGTGATACTCTAACTCTTCATCTTATTGCGCTAAATAGCACACACTGTGAGAGGACAAGTTTACAGAATCCTTAATAATATGAAATATTTTAGCTATTGAGTATAAAATGCGATATATATCCACCAACTAAATGCATTGGTCTTGATCTTCGATCATAATGGCATTTGTAGTAGGAGTGGCGTTAACTGGTATATTTTGTTCCCCGAAATTCCCAACTGTAACTATTGTAAATGTCGGAGTAATTATTTCACTAAATAGCTTGATAATTAGCGTGATCGATTTATACATAGGTCCTACCAAAGATATATTACAATTTGGAGAAACAACTAAATAGATAA